>NZ_JAKKSG010000032.1:0-50323 GCF_025653545.1 Shewanella sp. SW1
GCAGACCAGCTTTGAGCGCGACCAGCTTTGAGCGCCTGAGATGACGGCACTAAGCACAAGAAAACAGATGTCAATGACATCATGTTCTTGATTTATATGGGAACGGCAATCAGCAATGTTATCGAGATGTTTGAGCATATATAGGTCAAAAGACAAAGAAAAAGTGACCTATTTGATCACATTGGCGGGATCAATCAAGCTATTTCTTATCTCATTGTTTTTAAGGGTTATGCATAAAAAGCGATCGAGTATGATCAGCCCCTGATTTTATATTGGATTGATTGTTATCATATTTTTTATTTTAAAATGTTATTTTTATTTTCATTTAATTATGTTTTTCAAATAAATTTTCATTGCTAAATGCAGTATTTTTCACTACTATTATTTGATAATCATTGGAGATATATTTTGCGTAGAATCCACTTAATCATGATGTTTGTTTTACTGACGTTTGTCGGTCAAACTTTTGCGTCTGTGATTATGCCTGGTACTATGCCAATGAATTCAATGACGACTTCAAATATGCCTGCTGAAAATGGCAAAGCATGTCATGACGCTAGTATGCAAATGAACATGAACATGGATATGAGTGATGGTGCGGATGATAGTTGCTGCGCCCAAGCGTGCCATTGTCCTGTCGGATCATGTTTATCAGTCGCTTTAACGATGGCGATGCCAACGCTTAAATCAGAAGTCAATTTAGTTAATGCTGCAACAATGTTTACCTCAGCACTAATGCCTCAGTATCGTTCTTCTTTATACCGTCCTCCAATATTTGCCTAACATAGGCACAGTTACGCCTTTTTTTTGCTAGCTGTCCTAGCCAATCATGTAGTTTCAATTTTTTAACCTTTTGGTTAATAAACTGACATTAAACCGCGTTGTTTAATGTGACGAAATTTGATTTGGAGGCAATATTATGTCTGCTCTATATCGCAATTCTATTAGTTTTTTTCGTGTCATAGGTACTATTTTTATTCTGCAAACTATGGGAGGGATATTAATTGCCCGTGCAGCAGAGCCCGGCACTACGGAGCCATTACTCACCGTTTATAAAGATGCTAATTGCGGCTGTTGTGAGAAATGGCTAACGCATATTAGTGAGCGTGGATTTAGTGTTAGTGCCCACAATATTAACAACCTTTATGAGTTTAAACAGTCAAAGGGCATTCCTGCTTCAATGCAATCTTGCCATACCGCTGTGTCATCTCAAGGTTATGTGTTTGAAGGGCATGTCCCTGCAAAATTCATTAGTCGTTTTTTAGCCACCCCTCCTAAAGATGCTATCGGCTTAACCGTACCCGCTATGCCAGTGGGCAGCCCTGGCATGGAGTACCAAGATAAATTTATGCCATATCAAGTCTTACTGTTGAAAAAAGATGGCAGTAGTGAAGTTTACGCCCAAGTGAACTCGCTTGAGGAGTCTGTACAATGAAATCGCAATACATGATAAAACCCATGATTCAAATGACAAACAGTGAACTCAACAACAGCCGACGCCGGTTTGTGTTTGGTGCATCCGCCATGTTGGCATTGATGTCGATCCCTTTCCCTAAAAATGCCGTTGCCAATGCGTTAAGCCAATCGTTGAGCCAGCTCTCTGGCAAAGTGTTTGACTTATCAATTGACTATAAAATGGTTAATTTTACCGGGAAATCTGCTCGAGCTACTGTGGTAAACCAATTACTGCCCGCGCCGTTATTACGTTGGAAAGAAGGTGAAACAGTCACCTTAAGAGTAAAAAATAATCTCGACCATGATAGCTCTATTCACTGGCACGGTATTATTTTACCCACCGAAATGGACGGTGTGCCTGGCTTTAGCTTTGATGGCATTAAACCCGGTGAAACATTTGAGTATCAATTTACCGTCCAGCAAAGTGGCACATATTGGTATCACAGTCATTCAGGCTATCAAGAACAAACCGGTTTATTCGGCGCTATTGTGATTGATCCAGCGACCCCCGATCCGGTTATATATGACCGTGACTATGTGATCATGCTGTCTGATTGGTCTGACGAAGCCCCTGAAAACATTTATGCCAAATTAAAGAAACAAGCCGATTACTATAATTACCGTGAGCGTACGGTAATGGATTTTTTCTCTGACGTGAATAAAAATGGCTTAGCCAATACGTGGAACGCTCGTTCGATGTGGAATAACGCGCGCATGAGTGACAGAGACATATCTGATGTTACGGGTTCAACTTACACCTATTTAATGAATGGCAATCCTCCGCAACAGGGCTGGCAAGGGTTGTTTGAACAAGGTGAGAAGGTGCGCTTACGCTTTATAAATAGTTCTGCTATGACCATATTTGATGTACGTATACCGGGTCTCAAAATGAGTGTTGTCGCCAGTGATGGTCAGAACATTCAACCGGTATCTGTGGATGAATTTCGAATCGGTGTTGCTGAAACCTATGATGTGGTTATTGAGCCAGAGGTTGATAATGCCTATTGTATTTTCGCTCAAAGTATTGACCGCACCGGCTTTACGGTAGGTAACCTTACCTCAGATGCCAGTTTACATGCTCCTATTCCCCCAATGGATCCAAGGCCAGTCCTTGGCCACAGTGATATGGGCATGGATATGAGTGATATGGATATGAGCGGTATGGATCATAGCAAAATGGACATGGGCGCTGGTGATATGTCAGGCATGGATCACAGCAAGATGGCTATGGGTGGCGGTGATATGTCAGGCATGGATCACAGCAAGATGGCTATGGACGGCGGTGATATGTCAGGCATGGTTCATAGCAAGATGGCTATGGGCAGCGGTGATATGTCAGGCATGGATCACAGCAAGATGGCTATGGGTGGCGGTGATATGTCAGGCATGGATCACAGCAAAATGGCCATGGACGCTGCGAAAGCGACAGTCTCAGGACTAGGGCTTGCAGGCTTTGGCAGTAACAATGAAATTAAACACATTGACACCGAGTTCGGCCCACAAGTGGATATGCGTGCAGATGCGCCAAAAAGTGGTTTACACGATCCCGGGATTGGATTGCGTGACCATCAACAACAATTTAATCGCAAAGTATTAACTTATGGCGATATTAAAGGCTTACATCCTACCTACGACACGCGCCAACCTAGCCGCGAAATTCAACTGCATTTAACCGGCAATATGAACCGATATATGTGGTCTGTGAATGGGGTGAAATTTATGGACGCCGCGCCATTAGAGTTTGAATACGGAGAAAGACTGCGGATCACCTTAGTGAACGACACGATGATGACTCACCCTATGCATTTGCATGGTATGTGGAGTGAGTTAGAGACAGGCGACCCTGATTTTATTCCCCGTAAGCACACGGTATTAGTTCAGCCGGGTTCTAAGATCAGTTACTTAGTCACCGCCGATGCAAAAGGGCAATGGGCATATCATTGCCACTTGTTATTCCACATGCCAGGCATGTTCAGAAAAGTCGTGGTGAAATAAGGGGAATACAGATGAATAAAACGAATTTAGTGGCATTGGGACTGTTGAGTCTGAGCGCCTCATTGGCTAGCTCAGCTGTGTTTGCCGGCGGTAATGATGATCCTCTATTAACAAAAGTCATGCTGGATCAATTTGAAAAAGGCGTGGATCCGCAAGATCCTACCCAGTTTAGTGCACAAGCCTGGTTAGGTTACGATTTGAATAAGTTGTGGCTTAAAACCGAAGGTGAATATTCAAATAGTGATAAGCAAGACCTTGAAATTCAGGCTCTTTACAGTAAGCCCATCGCACCATACTGGGATGTACAATTCGGTATTAAAACCGATATCAAACCGACGCCGAACCGTAATTGGGCTGTGATTGGGGTTCAAGGGTTAGCGCCATATTTTTTTGATATTGACGCGGCCTTATTCATCGGTGAACAAGGCCGTACGGCTATGCGGTTGAGTGCGGAATATGAACTGTTAATCACTCAAAAATTGATACTCACACCTGAAGTAGAAGTTAATTTATTTGGTAAGGACGATGCTGAACTTGGAATAGGCTCAGGCTTATCTGACGTCAGTGCAGGGCTGCGATTGAGATACGAGATTGTTCGAGAGTTCGCACCCTATATCGGTGTTGATTGGCGTCAGAAGCTCGGTAATACCGCCGATTACGCCCGAAGTGAAGGGGAAGATACACAAGAAACCCAGTTTGTTATTGGTTTTAGCGCGTGGTTCTAAGACCTCGTTCGTACACTGAGTTATAAGCTTGGCGCCAAGATGTTAGCTAAGCCAATATTAAATCATTTATGTAAACCGTTTTTCGATCGTTAAAAACAATATAAAAGGAAATATCATGAAATTATTTAACAACGTTTTAGTCGTAACAAGTCTATTCCTGAGTGCTTCAGCATTTGCTCATGTCGGACTGGGCAGTTCTATGCCCACTAACGGTGCCATGCTAAGTCAAGCACCAACAACGCTTGAACTGACCTTTACGGCTCCGGTACGTTTGGTCAAATTAACAATGCAAGATGAGAAGCAGCAAAGCGTACCGCTAACATTACCTTCAAGTGCGACCAGCCAAGCAGCATTTTCATTCGCTCTACCAGCATTAAGCGCAGCTAATTACACGGTTAACTGGATGATCATGGGTGATGACGGTCATAAGATGAAAGGCAACATGAGCTTTATGCTTCACGACTCTGGCATGAACACTCGCAGTGCACCGCCTATGACAATGGAGCATGAGACTAGCGAGCACACTGCACATCAATAAGTGGATGAGTAAACATGATATTAACCGTATTTGAAATATCGGTGTTGATATCTAAATGGGTTATCTATCTGAGTGTTGCCGCTGTTATTGGCGGCACATTGATGCAATACCTCATTAAGGGTCAACTTAATCTGAGCATTAGCGTTGCAAAATATACCGGCCTAGGTGCCGTATTGGGATTGATTGCCGTTAGTATCAATTATTTTGCGCAAGTAGGGGCTTTTGCTGAAAACGGCTTGATGGGAATATTTGATGCGCAGATGCATGCTTTTCTGTGGCCAACCCAGGTAGGGCAAACGGTGCTTTGGCGCTTAATCGGTTTTGGGTTAATGCTAGTGGCTAGTGGTTTACTGTTACATAAGAACCGTTATATCAAAACGTTTTCTGCGGTATTAGCGATTCTCAGTTGTCTGTTAATTGCTGTCACGTTTACTTTTATTGGCCATAGCACTGAACTGGGATTGCTTGCTCAAGGCTTAATATTGATACACGTGTTGATCATTGGCAGTTGGATAGGCGCTTTTTATCCATTATGGAAATTATGCTGCACCGATGACCACATCGTCATAAAAAATGTCATGGATACATTTGGTCGTTTAGGCATAGTGATTGTCATTCTAGTGTTGCTTTCAGGCATGGGAATGGTGTGGATGTTGTTTGATAGTCCCACTGAATTAATCAGTTCCGATTATGGTATTGCGGTCACCATCAAGCTCTGTTTGGTGGCTATCATTTTGCTTATAGCAGCATGGCATAAATTGGTTTTAGTACCTAAATTAACGATTGCGAACACATTACTCGCAAAACAAAAACTACAAAAATCGATTGGATTAGAAGCATTAATAGCAGTACTGATATTAGCGACAACAGCGGTACTTTCGAGCGTGCTAGGTCCTATGAGCCTTGGATAATCACTATAAATTAACAGAGAGATAAAAATGAAAAATAGCCCTTTAACAATACTCATAACGACCGGGATATTACTGATGTCCGCAGGACAAAGCTCATTGAGCTTCGCCCATGGTGATGAAACTCACCCTATAGAACAAAAAGCGTTTATCGGTGTTGATTCCGCCGCGGGTAATGTCGTCAAACAATTTCATGCTGCATTACAAACGGGCAATGAGGCTATTGTTAGGCAGTCATTAGCAGCCAATGTGCAAATTTATGAAGGTGGAAAAGTAGAACGTTCACTTACGGATTATGCCAATCATCATATGCTTGCGGATATGGCTTACTTAAAAGGGTTAACCATAACGCCAAAAGAACACCAAATAACGATTACGGGTGACATTGCTATTTCAACGTCAATAAGTCACGCCCAAGGTGAATATAAGGGTAAAAGTATTGACTCGATGACCATGGAAACGCTTGTGTTAATTAAACAAGTGGATGGTAGTTGGAAAATAACCCACGTGCACTGGTCGTAACTAATAAGAATTTCATCAACCAGATAAAGGATTATCTTGAGTTCCTTTGTAGGTAGTGTTCCCAAGAAAACCACAAAGACTCACGTCATGTTAATGCATGATATTTTATGGAAAAGGATTTCCATTTTTTATATAAAAAAGACCGGAGTAATTCCAGTCCTTTTACAAGCCATATTTAAATGTTAATTTTAAATAAGTTTCATAGTTGTAATGCAAGTTCTATCGTTATTGAAAGTAGACAATACTTCTCTCGCCACTCTTTTGCTTCCGTCTTTTGCTTCATAGTAAATATTAAATGCTAAATTTTTATCTTTTGGAACCCAAAAGTCTATAAATCCATCACGTTGTGTCGTCATTTTTTTGTCTATTAATGTTTCACCTGTGTCAGTATCAATCATGACAACTTTCATTGTTTGATTTCTTATCTCTCCGGTACAACCTGTTAAAACATGATTCGTACATGGATGAGAACTATTAATGTACGGAGCTATTGAAAGAAAGAATTGATCTTTTGGTATTGCTACAGAACTACTTTTACCATCTGAAAAAGTTGCAACTATTCTATTTGGTAGAACTTGTATCATTATCCCTTCATTATTTTTGTATAGTGTATGTGCTGTTGTAACAGCACTCTTATAGTCTAAATTTTTAAACGTTTCTGCATTTATTATTGTGGCATATGATTGACTTGAATATGCAACTATAAGTGCTAATAGAATGTGTTTTTTAATCATGGTCTGAGTTTTCCTATATAGTTTATAAAATATTTTTATTTAAACGTGCCTCGCTTATTTTTATTGTAACGATTGTGGTTTTATATATATTGATCTAATTAACATTATTGATATTGGCCTGATGTTTTTGGTCGTTTGTTTTTTTGTTTTTTTGTTTTTTAAATATATGCTTTAACGCTCTATTCTCCTAGGTTTTTAGCTCAGGTTTTAAACTTGCGTCTTCATTTAATTTTTCTACCTAAGTTTTTAAACTTGGGTTTTAAACCTATGTTTATTTTAAATTAATATTTATGTCGGTTTGATATTTTTTTTGCGAAATAGATCACTGTTAAAAATGCTCTAGTTTGTATTATCGATTGGGTTTGTAATTTATTTGTTTATCTTTGATTTTAGTTTTACTTAATATAGTTTCTTATTTGTAACTTAACGTTAATAAGGTTTGTATGTTTAAATATAATAAATATGTTTTGGTGCTATTAGCAATGAGTAATAATGCACTCTCTAATGATGATATTGAGAGTTTTTCTGAATGGATACACAATGGTAATGTTGGAGGTACAGCGAGATCGTACTATTTCGAACAAGATTTTGACGATTCAAATACAGAGAATAGCTCGATTTGGGTGAATGGTGGTAATGTTACTTTTAATACATCAGAGTTTAATGGGTTTAAATTGGGAGGAGAGGTACAGGGGTCATACGTTAGTAATATCAATGATGATGATGATACAACTGCGGGAGATATGAACGCACAAGGTCTTGTATTATCGGAAGCTTTTTTGAAGTATCAGTTTGGTGATACTGTGTTTTCTGGAGGTAGACAACACTTTTCATCACCCCTTATCGCTAACTCAGGTACAAGATTGATAAATGAATCTTTTGAAATGTATCAGGTGTCTTCAAGTCATTTTGATGGTACTGATATTTCGATTGGATATGTGACTAAATATCAGACTCGAACAGATAAATCGTTTTATGTTGATAATGAATTTGTTGATTTTGATTTTAATGGTTCTGGCTCTCCTGGCGATTTTTATAAAATAGGTAATGATGGCGTTTTTTTCGTACAAGTTAACAAGCGAATTGCTAAAAAATTCAAAGTTAACTCACAGTACGCAAATGTAATAAATGAAGTCCAAGCACTTTATGCGGATGTCGAATATACATTGCCAACTAACTTTAACAGTTATATTGCAATGCAATATTACAAAACTAAGTGGGATAAAAATGAACTAGTCGATAATGATCTTTTGGGCTTTAAAGTAGGTTTCAGTCAGGGAGGAGTAGATTTTTTTGCTGGTTATACATTAGCTGGAGGAAATGAAGGAGAAAATAGAGTTTTTAGAGGCATTGGTCAAGGAGCTTATTATCAGTTTACTGCCACTACTAAAACTGCGGGTGTTGGGGCATTTGAATCTGGAACAAATTCGTATCAATTGGGGTTAGGTTCTGCTATCTCTAATCTTAAAGGTAAAATATTTTATACATCTTTTGACAATCCCATAGTGGGAAAAGATTTAAATGAATGGACGGTTAATCTTGCATATCAATTTGATGGTAAACTCGAAAATATCGGTATATCAATTGATTTTTCAATATTGGATTATGAAAACAATCAAAAAGACGCTACAGATTTAAGAACGAAATTCATTTACAGCTTTTAAAGGTTGTAAATGTTTTTGACAAATGTTAATTCCCTAATAATTATATTGTAATTGTAAATTCAGGTCGTGTTAATGGGTGTGCTTGGGTTTACAATTTTATATGAAAAATACGTCTAGATGATTAAAGTTGAAAAACTTGTTATTTGATAATTTATCAATATCTACGTTTACAAAAAAATTCATCTTGAATGTATTTTAGAACCAGGGGGTTACACAGGGTGAGATTATGCTTTGTAAATTCTGTTAACATTTAGCTATTTTGTTCTTAAGTCGACTTAATGCGAGATTATTGATTGATATAAATCATCCATAATCGAATGAAATTCGTTCGACTGGATAGGTTTGTTAACCAATTTAACAATGTATAATCCGGCCCTGGGGGGTTACAAACATAAGCAGGGCGAGATCGTGAATATATTTTAACCGTTTTGAGCTAAATTTGACGGACGGCATCGATTATGATCTTATGCTCTCTTTTTCTTATAGAGAGCATAAGAGCATGTACCTTGAAGCCTTCACATCACATTTCAACTCGATTGCTGACAGCCGACAATCTGCCAAAGTGACTTACCCGTTGCATGATGTATTGTTCGTCACTCTGTGTGGTGTGATTGCTGGCGCCGAAGGTTGGTCTGAGATCCACGATTATGCTGTCGGGCACCATAATTGGTTTAAAGAAAAGGGAATTCTGACCGAAGGTGTCCCTGTCCGGGGGAAGCACAACCTATATTTTCATTTCCATAACTGAAACAAGTCCGGCAGTGTTTATTTCTCCGGGAGTTGGCTGGATATTCATTTCCTGGCGTACTCTGACGCCGGGTATTGATGAAGCAATCCAGCCTTCCTGATAAGTATCGAATGGCTTCTGTTTGCTGCATGACAGGCTAATGACATCTTTGTCATTTAAATCTTTATTCTCAGTGTTGGGGCTCCGGAATCCTTTGCTCCAGTCTGGGCACGGATAAGATAAAACGAGTTGAGCGTACGTCCGATTCCACCTGCACTCTTCCGTGATGTGCTTCCACGATTGACTTCACAATTGCAAGGCCGATGCCGCTGCCTTCTCCTTTTCGTTGTCTGGACGGATCCACCCGATAAAAACGGTCAAAAAGCCTTGATAAATGCTCTTCAGGGATTGGTTTCCCCGGATTTTCAATCACCAGGTCAAAAAAGCTCTCTTGCTCTCTTATTGAGACGGTGATTGCCTGTCCCTCCGGGGTATAACGCAGGGCATTGGATAACAGATTATTGATCGCTCTTCTGAACATTTGTGGATCTCCCTCAACCAGGCAGGGCATCCCGTTAAATTTGAGCGTGATATTGCGTTCTTCGGCCCAGGCTTCGAAAAACTCGAAGACTTTCATGACTTCTGCTCTGAGGTCAAACCGGACCCTGTCAGGTATAAGCTGATTATTGTCCGCCTGCGCCAGGAACAGCATGTCGCTGACCATTTTGGTCATCCGGTTATACTCTTCAAGACTGGAGTAGAGGACATCCTCAAGTTCCTTCTGGGTTCGATCCTGACTCAGTGCGATTTCAGTCTGCGTCACCAGATTGGTGATGGGCGTTCTGATCTCGTGCGCGATATCGGCAGAGAAATTGGCCTGGCGGGTAAAGACATCCTCAATCTTTCCAATCATATGATTGAACGAGATAACCAGCTGTTCCAGCTCAATGGGAACGCGTGTCGGTTCCAGCCGCGTATCAAGATTCTCGGAGGTGATGCTTTTAATGGCATTGCTGACATTACGAAGGGGCAGGTGCCCCTGACGGACAGCGATGCGAATGATCAGAACAATCAGCAGGCTTATCACGACGGCAATCGCAATCAGATTTTTTTTCAGCGCATCGAGGTAATGGAGATGGAAATTAATGGAGAGGCCAGTCAGCATGACATAGTTCTGCTGTTTGCCCTGAAATATCGCCTGGCCAGAGGAGGCGATAATCCGGTATGTTTCCATCTTCATTTCAGACCCGGTATCCATCGGTCTCGCAGGATCCTCCACCGTCCAGAGAAAGACATCCCGTGCGTGGCTGTGCTCGCTAAAATCTGCTGAATTCACGGCCGGGCGTAGTGCTGCCCCCTGCGCTGAACTAAAGAGCACCTCACCCCTGGGATTGAGGAGCAAAAGGGCAACGTTGCGGTAGCTGGCAATCGATTCCTTTATTTTGCTTACTTTTTTTTCATCTGGATCTTCCGGGGACTGGAGTATACGGTTCAGTGTGGTGCTGATTTGTTGAAGATCGCTGACATCCTGCTCGGCAAAATGATTTTCAACAGAATGCAGCATAAACCAGGTGAAGGCGATAAAAGCCAGTATCGTGGACAGGCTGATAAAAAAGGTCAGCCGCAGGGAGAGTGAGAAAGGGTGCCTGGAAGGTTTGCTATGCATCCGGGACCTCCAGCATATAGCCCACGCCCCGGACTGTCTGGATCAGCTTTGTCTCGTAATCGTTGTCTATTTTAGCGCGGAGTCGCTTTACGGCGACATCAATCGCGTTAGTGTCGCTGTCAAAATTCATGTCCCAGACCTGAGAGGCAATCAGGGAACGGGGAAGAACCTCTCCCTGATGGCGAATGAAAAATTCCAGCAGGCTGAACTCTTTACTGGTGAGCACAATGCGGTTTCCGGCGCGACTGACTTTTCTGGATACGAGATCAATCGAGAGACCAGCCACCCTAAACTGGCTTTCCGTGATCATCGTGTTTCCCCGCCTCAGAAGGGTTTTCACCCGGGCTAGCAGTTCGGCAAACGCAAAGGGTTTAACCAGATAATCGTCCGCACCCAGTTCCAGTCCTTTGACCCTGTGTTCGATCGTGCCGAGGGCCGTCAGCAGTAAGACCGGCATACCCTTTCCGGCAGTGCGCAGCATCCGGATGATATCCCAGCCGTTCATATCAGGCAGCATGATGTCCAGAATGACTAAATCATACTCGGCTGTCATGGCGAGATGATATCCGGTAAGACCATTATCAGCGTGATCCACTACGAACCCTGCCTCTCTAAGCCCTTTGCTGAGATATTCACCTGTTTTAATTTCGTCTTCGACGATCAATATTTTCATCTTGCTCCCCGGCTGGCTGCTAAGGTCATTCTATTGCGCCCACGATCATTATCAACGGATTACAGCAAAAATGACAACATTGTCATTATCCTGTCACCCGACAAACAGAGAGCGTTCGGTAAAGTACCCCTATCAATACTCTGGACTTCATTTGAACCATTTACCAGGTCTGCCTGGACGAGAAGCGTTATGTTCAAATTAAAATTACTCAGCATTAGCACGATATTCATCCTGACCGGTTGTGTCTCTCTGGCACCTGAATATCAGCGCCCGGCAGCACCGGTACCCCAGCAGTTTTCACTGTCCCGAAACAGCCTTACGCCAGCAGTGAATGGTTATCAGGATACGGGCTGGCGTAACTTTTTTGTCGATCCCCAGGTTACCCGGCTGATCGGGGAAGCCCTTGCTAATAACCGTAATTTGAGAATGGCTGCCCTGAAGGTTGAAGAGGCCCGGGCCCAGTTCAACGTCACGGATGCAGATCGTTATCCCCAGCTGAATGCCTCATCCGGGATCACCTACAGCGGTGGTCTGAAAGGCGACAAGCCGACCACACAGGAGTACGACGCGGGTCTGGAACTCCGCTATGAGCTCGATTTTTTCGGCAAGCTCAAGAACATGAGTGACGCTGATCGCCAGAACTACTTTGCCAGCGAAGAAGCCCGTCGGGCTGTACATATCCTGCTGGTCTCCAGCGTTTCACAAAGCTATTTCAGCCAGCAACTGGCGTATGAACAACTCCGTATCGCGCGGGAAACGCTGAAAAATTACGAACAGTCCTATGCTTTCGTTGAGCAACAGCTCGTGACCGGGAGTACGAATGTGCTGGCGCTTGAACAGGCCAGGGGACAAATCGAAAGTACCCGCGCTGAGATAGCCAAACGAGAAGGCGATCTGGCTCAGGCAAACAATGCCCTGCAACTGGTGCTGGGAACGTACCGTGCACTGCCGCCAGAAAAAGGGATGAAAGGCGGTGAGATCGCGCCAGTTAAACTGCCATCAAACCTGTCGTCACAAATTTTGCTGCAGCGACCGGATATTATGGAGGCGGAATACCAGCTGAAAGCGGCTGATGCGAATATTGGCGCAGCGCGGGCGGCCTTTTTCCCGTCCATTACCCTGACCAGTGGCCTTTCCGCAAGCAGTACGGAGCTGTCCAGTCTCTTCACGCCAGGAAGCGGAATGTGGAATTTTATCCCTAAAATTGACATTCCTGTTTTTAATGCCGGCAGGAACAAAGCCTATCTCAAACTGGCAGAAATTCGCCAGCAACAGTCGGTGGTTAATTACGAACAAAAAATTCAGTCCGCCTTTAAGGATGTTTCCGACACGTTTGCGCTGCGCGACAGCCTTAGCCAGCAACTTGAGTCACAGCAGCGTTATCTTGATTCACTTCAGATAACTCTCCAGCGAGCCAGAGGATTGTATGCAAGTGGTGCTGTCAGTTACATCGAAGTGCTGGATGCAGAACGTTCCCTCTTCGCTACGCAGCAAACCATTCTCGATCTTACCTATTCCCGACAGGTTAACGAAATTAATCTGTTTACTGCGCTGGGTGGCGGTTGGGTAGAATAAATTTATTTAATTAATCAGGAAATTAAAAATGCGTAATTCACTTAAAGCTGTTTTATTTGGTGCCTTCTCTGTCATGTTTTCTGCCGGTCTTCATGCTGAAACACATCAGCATGGCGATATGAATGCTGCCAGTGATGCTTCGGTACAGCAGGTTATCAAGGGCACCGGTGTCGTTAAAGACATTGATATGAATAGTAAAAAGATCACCATTTCGCACGAAGCAATCCCTGCGGTGGGCTGGCCTGCAATGACCATGCGCTTCACTTTTGTTAATGCAGACGACGCTATCAATGCCCTGAAAACCGGCAACCATGTCGATTTCTCGTTTATTCAGCAGGGCAATATCTCCTTACTCAAAAGCATTAACGTTACGCAATCCTGATTGACTGTCCGGAGCGAATACATCCAGTGCGCCTGAACATTCATTAAGGGATTACTGTGAATGAATGATCGGGCGCATATGCCAGGTGTTTTGATTTTTCAGCGAGAAATTGTATGGCTTCTTTAAAGATAAAATATGCTGCAATAATTATCAGCAGCCTCCTAGCAGGAGGGCTGATATCGGTTACTGCCTGGCAGTATGTAAACTCATCACAAAAAACAGTACAAACAGAACAAAAGGCACCGGAGAAAAAGGTACTTTTCTGGTATGACCCGATGAAACCGGGTACCAAATTTGATAAACCCGGAAAATCTCCCTTTATGGATATGGACCTTGTGCCTAAATATGCTGATGAAAGCGACGAGAAAAGCAATGGCGGGATCCGTATTGACCCAACGCAGGTTCAGAACCTGGGATTAAAAACGCAAAAAGTCACGCGCGGAATGCTGAATTATTCTCAGACGATCCCGGCGAATGTCAGTTACAACGAGTATCAGTTTGTCATTTTGCAGGCACGCTCTGACGGTTTTGTCGAAAAAGTGTATCCCCTGACGATTGGCGATCATGTGAAGAAAGGCACTCCGCTTATCGATATCACCATTCCTGAATGGGTTGAGGCACAAAGTGAGTTCCTGCTGCTATCCGGTACAGGCGGTACGCCAACCCAGATAAAAGGGGTTCTGGAGCGACTTCGTCTGGCTGGTATGCCGGAAGAGGATATTCAAAGACTGCGTTCAACCCGCACAATCCAGACCCGTTTTACCATTAAAGCACCTATTGATGGTGTCATTACTGCATTTGACCTGCGCACCGGCATGAATATTTCGAAAGATAAGGTGGTGGCTCAGATTCAGGGGATGGACCCGGTCTGGATCAGCGCTGCAGTGCCAGAATCTATCGCCTATCTGCTGAAAGATACGTCGCAGTTTGAAATTTCGGTACCGGCTTATCCGGATAAAACATTCCATGTCGAAAAATGGAACATTCTTCCCAGCGTGGATCAGACAACCCGTACGCTTCAGGTCCGTCTCCAGGTTTCTAATAAGGATGAGTTTCTCAAACCGGGCATGAATGCCTATCTCAAACTGAATACCAAGAGCCAGGAGATGCTGCTGATACCAAGCCAGGCCGTTATTGATACCGGCAAAGAACAGCGCGTGATTACTGTTGATGATGAAGGCAAGTTTGTGCCGAAACAGATCCACGTTCTGCATGAATCACAGCAACAGTCCGGCATCGGCTCCGGCCTGAATGAAGGCGATACCGTGGTGGTCAGTGGCCTGTTCCTCATTGACTCCGAAGCCAATATTACGGGCGCGCTGGAACGTATGCGCCACCCTGAAAAAACAGAAAGCAGTATGCCAGCAATGTCTGACCAGCCTGTAAATATGCATTCAGGGCACTGAGGAGACGACGATGATTGAATGGATTATCCGGCGCTCTGTCGCCAACCGTTTCCTGGTCATGATGGGGGCCCTGTTTCTCAGCATCTGGGGAACATGGACGATTATTAACACGCCGGTAGATGCCTTGCCTGACCTGTCAGATGTGCAGGTCATTATCAAAACCAGCTATCCCGGCCAGGCCCCGCAGCTTGTAGAAAACCAGGTCACCTATCCGCTTACCACCACCATGCTGTCCGTGCCTGGCGCAAAAACCGTGCGTGGTTTTTCACAGTTCGGGGATTCGTATGTGTATGTCATTTTTGAAGACGGCACCGATCTGTACTGGGCGCGCTCTCGCGTGCTGGAGTATCTGAATCAGGTTCAGGGAAAACTGCCTGCTGGTGTGAGTTCTGAAATCGGTCCTGATGCCACGGGTGTGGGCTGGATTTTTGAATATGCCCTTGTCGATCGCAGCGGAAAACACGACCTTTCAGAACTGCGTTCTCTGCAGGACTGGTTCCTGAAGTTTGAGCTGAAAACCATTCCTAATGTCGCTGAAGTTGCATCCGTAGGCGGCGTGGTTAAGCAGTATCAGATCCAGCTTGACCCGGTAAAACTGACGCAGTACGGCATCAGTCTGCCAGAAGTAAAACAAGCTCTTAGCTCATCTAACCAGGAAGCCGGTGGCTCATCTGTTGAAATTGCTGAGTCAGAGTATATGGTCCGGGCCAGCGGTTATCTTCAGACTATTGATGATTTCAAAAATATCGTCCTGAAAACGGGGGAAAATGGAGTACCTGTTTACCTGCGTGATGTTGCCCGCATACAAATGGGACCGGAAATGCGGCGTGGTATCGCTGAGCTTAACGGTCAGGGCGAAGTCGCTGGCGGAGTGGTGATCCTGCGTTCGGGCAAAAATGCACGCGAAGTCATTACGGCGGTGAGGGATAAACTGGACACGCTGAAGGCAAGCCTGCCTGAAGGAGTGGAGATCGTAACGACATACGATCGCAGCCAGTTAATCGATCGTGCGATTGACAACCTCAGTTACAAGCTTCTTGAAGAGTTTATCGTTGTTGCTGTCGTTTGCGCACTGTTCCTCTGGCATGTCCGTTCTGCCCTGGTGGCGATTATTTCTCTGCCACTTGGCCTGTGTATCGCCTTTATCGTCATGCACTTCCAGGGGCTGAATGCCAACATTATGTCGCTGGGAGGGATTGCAATAGCCGTCGGAGCGATGGTGGATGCCGCCATCGTCATGATCGAAAACGCGCATAAACGGCTTGAGGAGTGGGACCATCAGCATCCCGGGGAACAGATTGATAATGCCACCCGCTGGAAGGTTATCACTGACGCCTCCGTTGAAGTGGGTCCAGCGCTGTTTATCAGCCTGCTGATTATCACATTATCGTTCATTCCTATTTTTACCCTGGAAGGGCAGGAAGGGCGTCTGTTTGGTCCGCTGGCCTTTACAAAAACGTATTCCATGGCGGGTGCAGCCATACTGGCAATCATTGTTATCCCTATTCTGATGGGGTTCTGGATCCGCGGGAAAATTCCTGCTGAGACCAGTAACCCACTGAACCGGTTGCTGATTAAAGCGTATCACCCGTTACTGCTCAGGGTACTACACTGGCCAAAAACAACCCTGCTGGTTGCGGCTTTATCCATTTTCACTGTTATATGGCCACTGAGTCAGGTGGGCGGCGAGTTTTTACCGAAGATTAACGAAGGTGACCTGTTGTATATGCCGTCAACGTTACCTGGCGTGTCTCCTGGAGAAGCTGCTGCGCTCTTACAGACCACGGACAAACTAATCAAAACGGTGCCTGAAGTGGCCTCAGTTTTTGGCAAGACCGGTAAGGCTGAGACCGCCACGGATTCTGCTCCGCTCGAAATGATGGAAACCACCATCCAACTGAAACCTGAGGATCAGTGGCGTCCAGGCATGACGATTGACAAGATTATTGAAGAACTCGACAGGACCGTCCGTTTACCGGGTCTGGCCAACCTCTGGGTACCGCCTATCCGTAACCGTATTGATATGCTCTCAACCGGCATTAAAAGTCCGATAGGTATTAAGGTATCGGGTACTGTTCTGTCGGATATCGATGTAACAGCACAGAGTATCGAAGCAGTCGCTAAAACCGTACCTGGTGTGGTTTCCGTACTGGCTGAACGACTGGAAGGTGGACGTTATATTGATGTGGACATTAACCGGGAAAAAGCTTCCCGGTACGGGATGACTGTGGGCGACGTCCAGCTGTTCGTCTCTTCAGCAATCGGTGGGGCTATGGTGGGTGAGACGGTTGAAGGCGTGGCCCGGTACCCTATTAACATTCGCTATCCGCAGGATTACCGTAACAGTCCGCAGGCGTTGAGAGAGATGCCAATCCTGACCCCAATGAAGCAGCAAATTACGCTGGGCGATGTTGCCGATATTAAGGTCGTTTACGGACCAACCATGCTGAAAACCGAAAATGCCCGGCCAGCCAGCTGGATTTATGTTGATGCCCGCGGCAGGGACATGGTGTCGGTGGTGAACGATATTAAGACGGCCATCAGTGAGAAAGTGAAACTGAGACCGGGGACCAGTGTGGCATTCTCAGGACAGTTTGAATTACTCGAGCACGCCAATAAGAAATTAAAACTGATGGTACCGATGACGGTGATGATCATCTTCATCCTGTTATATCTGGCATTCCGCAGGGTTGATGAAGCCCTGTTGATCCTGATGAGCCTGCCGTTTGCCCTGGTTGGCGGGATATGGTTCCTGTACTGGCAGGGCTTCCATATGTCAGTGGCGACCGGAACCGGGTTTATCGCCCTGGCCGGGGTGGCAGCAGAGTTTGGCGTGGTCATGCTGATATATCTGCGTCATGCCATTGAAGCGCACCCGGAATTGTCCCGTAAAGAGACGTTCACACCGGAAGGCCTTGATGAAGCCCTCTATCATGGTGCCGTACTGCGTGTCCGGCCGAAAGCCATGACCGTGGCGGTGATCATTGCGGGTCTGCTGCCAATACTCTGGGGAACCGGTGCAGGTTCAGAAGTCATGAGCCGTATCGCGGCACCCATGATTGGTGGGATGATCACGGCTCCGCTGCTGTCCCTGTTCATTATTCCTGCCGCCTACAAATTAATCTGGCTGCGCAGACATAAAAAAAGCGTGTCCTGAACCTGAAAGGGCACCCCCTGTGGGTGTCCTTCTTTACTGATTCACCCTGACGTCAGGGTTTATATCGATAATATACAGAGGTGAGTATGAAAAAAGTGGTTCTAATGGCGCTGGCTCTCGGCCTTTCACTACCCGCGATGGCGAGTGAAAAAGTGATTGATATGTACAAATCTGAAAACTGTGGCTGTTGTTCCCTGTGGGGCAAAGCGATGGAAAAAGACGGGTTTGAAGTACGAACTCACGTCATGAATGATCAGGCGCTGTCAGCCCTGAAAGAAAAGCATGCTATTCCTGCAGGACTACGAAGTTGTCATACCGCGGTTGCCGGTAATTTGATCATTGAAGGCCATGTGCCTGCGACAACGATACATAAGGCAATGCAGTCTGGTTCGGGTATATACGGTCTCGCCACCCCCGGTATGCCAGCAGGAAGTCCTGGAATGGAGATGGGAGCCCGAAAAGAGGCTTACGATGTTATCGCATTCTCACCGGATGGAAGTAAAAAAGTCTTCCAGCGAATCGAATAGTCAGCGGAACGGCTGATAACGGGACGCCGGTAGCAGGCACTCCTGTGCCGGCGATATTCGTGGTAATCGCATCCATGACATACCCTGAAGACAGAAGATGCTTCGGTATGCATAAGGAGAGTTACTGTGAAAAATGACAATGCAGTGCAACACAACAACCAGACTGCTTCTGAGCAGACATTATCCCCGGACGAGGGCCACGTATTGCATAAGGTGAGAGATCCCGTGTGCGGGATGGCCATCCTGCCCGACAGGGCGCACAGCAGCATTCGATACCAGGACCATCAACTTTATTTCTGCTCCGCCAGCTGTGAGAGTAAATTTAAAGCCCATCCCGATCGTTATCTTACCGAAGATGCCAGTGAACATTCCCATCACCATCACCACGATCATCACGAAGTCAGCCCTGATCAGATAAAACAGCCTCACCACCAGGCGGAAAAAGAGAATTCTGAAGGTGTGTGGACATGTCCGATGCACCCGGAGATACGCCGCAGTGGTCCCGGAAGCTGTCCTGTCTGTGGAATGGCACTGGAGCCGCTTGTAGCTACGGCATCCACGGGGCCGAGTGATGAACTTCACGACATGACAAGACGCTTCTGGCTGGGGTTGTTGCTGGCGTTTCCGGTTCTGGTACTCGAAATGGGATCTCATCTGTTTCCCGACTTGAGGAATACAGTACCGCCACAGTACAACACATGGCTGCAGCTGCTTCTGGCCTCCCCTGTCGTGTTGTGGTGTGGCTGGCCATTCTTCGCCCGGGCCGGAATGTCGTTACGTAACCGCTCCCTGAATATGTTTACCCTTGTTGCAATGGGGACCGGCGTAGCCTGGGTTTACAGCGTCATTGCAACCGTCTTCCCCTCCTGGTTTCCTGCATCGTTCAGAAACATGGATGGCCTGGTGGCCGTTTATTTTGAAGCCGCAGCAGTTATTACGGTGCTTGTTCTGCTGGGACAGGTTCTTGAGCTGCGGGCACGGGAACAAACCTCAGGCGCCATTACTGCGCTTCTGAACCTTGCCCCCAAAACCGCCAGACGGCTGGATCATGACGGTCATGAAACGGATATTAATGCGGAAGATGTCCTGCCTGGCGATAAGCTCCGCATCAGACCTGGAGAGAGTATTCCGGTCGACGGTATCGTGATCGAAGGCAAAACAACCGTTGATGAATCGATGGTGACCGGGGAGTCTATGCCGGTTACCAAAACGAAGGGTGACCCTGTCATTGGGGGGACGATTAATCAGACAGGTAGTCTTATCATCCGTGCAGAGAAAGTCGGTGATGAAACGATGCTCTCACGAATTGTTCAGATGGTCGCTGATGCACAGCGTTCGCGTGCCCCCATCCAGAGAATGGCTGACAGCGTTTCAGGCTGGTTTGTTCCTCTGGTGATACTTATCGCGGTTGTTGCTTTCGTGATCTGGTCTGTCTGGGGGCCCGAGCCCAGGATGGCGCACGGTCTGATTGCGGCTGTGTCGGTCCTGATTATTGCCTGCCCCTGCGCACTGGGGCTGGCCACACCGATGTCGATAATGGTGGGGGTAGGCAAAGGAGCCCAGGCCGGGGTGTTAATCAGGAATGCCGAAGCCCTTGAGCGTCTTGAAAAAGTGGACACGCTGGTTGTCGACAAAACAGGCACGCTCACGGAAGGTTCGCCTACGGTGACAGGGATTATCAGTCTCAATCCGGGTGGGGAAGCATCTCTTTTACGTGTAGCGGCCGCAGTGGAAAAAGGCTCGCAGCATCCGCTGGGTATGGCTGTAGTCCGGGCAGCCCAGCACAGGGGGATCATGATACCCGCAGTCAGTGATTTCAATGCTCCGTCGGGGAAAGGTGTTTCAGGCGATGTTGAAGGTCAACGGGTTGTTATTGGTAATGAACTGGCTATGCAGGAAAACAGTATCGTTATTGATAATCAAAAGGCCGTTGCGGATACGTTGCGGATGGAAGGCGCTACCGTTATCTATGTGGCCACAGATGGGTACCTTGCAGGCCTGATAGCTATCTCGGATCCCGTGAAAGCAACCACGCCGGATGCGCTTAAAGCTTTGCGTCAGGCGGGGATCCGCATTGTTATGCTCACCGGGGATAACCAGCTTGCTGCTGAAGCAGTCGCACGGAAACTGGGAATAGATGAGGTTGAAGCCGGGGTTCTGCCTGACGGCAAAAAAGCAGTGATAACCCGACTGAAAGCGTCTGGTCATGTGGTTGCGATGGCGGGGGACGGTGTAAATGATGCCCCGGCGCTGGCAGCGGCTGACGTGGGCATAGCTATGGGAACGGGTACAGATGTGGCAATTGAAAGTGCCGGAGTCACCCTTCTCAAAGGCGACTTGATGATACTGAACAGGGCCCGTCATCTGTCAGAGATCACCATGAAAAATATCCGACAGAATCTGTTTTTTGCATTTATCTACAACGCACTTGGCGTGCCTGTGGCTGCAGGTCTGCTTTATCCTGTGTATGGAATACTGCTGTCGCCAGTTATTGCGGCGGCGGCCATGGCTCTTTCCTCCGTCAGCGTCATTGTGAATGCGTTGCGTCTGAAAAGTGTCAGGCTCGGGAAATAACACTGAGTGAAGGGTCAGTTACGAACAGAAGGAGTCCAGTATGAAAAGTACCACCTATGCGCTTATTGCTGTCGCCGCGATCGCGGCATTTGCCCTCCTGCGCGAACACTGGTCACATGTGGCAGGTTACTGGCCATATCTGTTATTGCTGGTCTGCCCGCTAATGCATCTTTTCCACGGCCACGGAGGGCATGGAGATCATCAACATCACGGAAGTGAAAACGATAAAAAAAATTAATCCGGCAGACGGGGCCGCGTCGCGGTCCCGTTATCAGTCCAGGTATCGTTCGTAGTCTCTGGCATGCGCAAAGGCATGCTGTTCGAGTTTGTTATCAGCGGGTGCCGCTGCCCGGAACGCCAGAGAGTTAACAGGGTTGTTATTGATGACCAGCTCGTAATGCAGATGAGGACCGGATGAACGTCCGCTGTTACCGGATAACGCAATAGCACCTCCCCGTGTAACCCTGGCCCCTTTAGTAACGAGTATTTTATTGAGGTGGAGATAGCGAGTTTTAACACCGGCTTTTCCCGTTACTTCAACAAAATATCCCATGGTACTGTTGTATTCGGCCCGGGTGATTTTTCCGTCGATGACGCTGACTATTTTCGTGTTCATGGGCATGGAATAATCAATGCCATTATGGGGACTCACTTTTCCGGATACCGGGTTAAGTCTTGCAGGATTGAAAGGCGAACTGAGTCTTGCTGTGGCCGGTAACGGATAATCGAGACTGCCTTTCCCGGAAGTATCGGAAAGGTTATAGAACTTTTTATCTGATATACGATACGCCGTGTAATTAAATGAACCGGACGTAAATTTATAGGCCACGACACGTGATTTTCCCGCTTTCTTTTGCAGTACGAGTTTTAATGATTCATTTTTTTTCAAATGCCGCAGATTAAACCGGGAAGGCAAGGAGCGCTGAAGAGTAGCGATCTCGTTCGATTCCAGCCCCGAGCGGGTGGCTGAAAGGCAGGCATTTTCTTTTACGACATCGGTAGAATACATTTACTGGAATTCGCCGTTAGCATGAACACTGCGGCGTATGCTAGGGGTTTTCAGGAGGCGTGTCATCTGTCAGTTAATCGGGAGCACCGTTGATGGTCGTCATTTTTGTAACATATCTTGTTTCCCGTTTGCTCCTGAAGCTCTGGGAACTGTATGACCAGCCCGACGGTGATGATTAACGGGACTGATACAGGTTACGGCAGAGCAATATGGGGCTCATGTCCTGCTACGTAACCCGTCAGTAAAGCCCTGCTGCGCACCTGACGCTAAGCACTAACCCGCCTGCAGTTACCTGGACGAATACAGGCCGCGAAGCTTTCTTGCCTGCGTCTGATGAGCTTCCGCACCGGCATTATTGACCTGCTCATGCACGAGGGCGGCTTTCTCTCCGGCATTCAGTTCGTTAAAAGAAGAAGAGAAGGTCTTTGAATTTTCACCACTCTCGGACAGCATTTTTTTATGTTCCTCAATCATTTTCTGATGTGCATAGGACGGGCTGTTGTTCATAAATGAATGAGCAACAATGGCCCTTTCATGTTCATTCATTTCAGAGAATGAGGGCGTGCTGTTTTTATTAATCCTGTCCGGCAAATTTTCATGCGTCGAGGAATTCACATGACTGACGGCTGAGGCATTATTAACAAATCGATGTGCTTCATGGGCAATATCACTGGACTGAGCAAAAGCTGCCCCACAAAATAAAGCTGTAAACGCAGTGGTCGTGATTAATATATTCATGTGTAATTACCTTCTGAGGTACATAAAAGATGTCCTTATGATCATATATAAAAATAATCAACCTGTGGGGAAGATGACGTAAATGTAATACAGCTATGTACATTACACGATTGTAATGAATTTGTTTCTTAAGGTGTGCTAGCTTCATTTCATTGTAAGTGGATGAACCAGTAATTTAATTTAAATCGGTTCTCGAATTCTGTCAGTAACCATACTTTAAATAAGGGAATGCGCATGCTGTTGAAAACGTCTCGACGAACTTTCCTGAAGGGGTTAACCCTCTCTGGCGTAGCCGGAAGTCTTGGCGTATGGAGTTTCAATGCGCGTTCCAGTCTGAGCCTGCCAGTTGCCGCATCCCTGCAGGGTACTCAGTTTGACCTGACCATTGGTGAAACGGCCGTCAATATCCAGAGGTTGAGCGCCTGCTCGTCTATCCAAAAAGTCAGTGAGCCTCGGTTGGTCAACGCCTTGTTATATTCCGGCCAATTGGTAATGCGAGATTTAGATTTGCCCATCTGATAGCGGTTCCTGCGTGGTATTCACAGGATCTGATCGCATCTGAGACGGAAGGTTCATTCATTTAGGCAACAACGCCATTATCTACTCCAGTTAATCTTAGGTTTCTGACAACTAAAGTCGCTTCTTTAACGCCCGGTCTATGTTCAAAATCACTCATAATGTCTCTCTTAATCATTAACTCATCATTTTTCTGATGATTTAGGTAAAAAGTAATTAACAAAAAATGGCCAATTTTCTAACCTAGACCGTAAACAGCTTAGGTTAGAACCAAGATATTGATTGCAAAGTTCAAAAAGGCTCATTTTAATACTGCTATTATCTTCATCATTGATACCAACATATTGAAAAATACGCATGGATATCTAGTGTTTACTCAACAATCAATACACCTTTATACATTTGCATCTGACAATGAAATGGATACTCACCCTTTTCCAGAGCTGGTAATGATATCGTCGTGGGCTTATCCAGCGCTAAATCCTGGCTAATCTCCAAGTCGGGTAGCAGGACTGTGGCTGAACATCCGGATTTATCTTGGCGTAAAAAAGTTATCTCTGTTGGTGTATTAGCCGAAATTTTAATTCGTGCAGGCGTATACACACCGTCTTTAACCAGTATCAATGTACTAGCGTCAACACTAGAATCCTTTGTCGGTTTATATAGCCAAAACCACCAAATGATAAAACCGATTAATGCGATACACAGTAAATTAATTAACATATTGAAGCTCCTAGTGTTCTTTGGCTTTAAACAAACGTAAACGGTTAGCGTTACTCACTACGGTAAGTGATGAAAAGGCCATCGCAGCCCCGGCAATCACTGGATTTAGCAAAATACCAAAAACAGGGAAAAGCACACCTGCTGCTAAGGGAATACCCGCGACGTTGTAAATAAACGCGCCAAACAAGTTTTGTTTAATGTTGCGCAGCGTTGCTTTACTAATGGCTATCGCATCGGCTAAGCCATGAAGTGATCCGCGCATTAAGGTAATATCAGCGCTTTCTATCGCCACATCAGTGCCTGTTCCAATAGCAAAGCCAACATCGGCTAACGCTAATGCGGGGGCGTCATTAATCCCATCGCCGGTCATACCAACCACTTCATTTTGTTGCTGAAGTTCAGCCACTTTATTGGCTTTATCTTCTGGCATGACTTCTGCGAAAAAATCATCAATACCGACTTTTTTAGCCACTGCGGCGGCGGTCGCTTTATTGTCCCCGGTTAACATTATCACTTTGATGCCACTGCGTTTCAGTCTCGCAATCGCTTCGATTGAATCAGGCTTTATCGGATCTGATACCGCAATAATGGCCAGTAATTGCCCTGCAAGCGCTAAATACATTGGTGTTTTAGCATTTTCAGCTAACACTTGGGCCTTAGCTTCATTGAATCCAATATCAATATTTTTGTCTTGCATTAATTTTAGATTACCAAATAATAATATCTGGCCATCCACTTCAGCTTCTACACCTTTACCTGAAATGGCATTGAAGTGCTCAGTGTTAATGGCTTCAATACCTCTATCATTCGCACTTTCAACAATCGCTTGCGCGAGTGGATGTTCGGAGTGACTTTCAATTCCAGCAGACAAGGCAAGTACCTGCTCTTCACTGTCTGTATTAACCAAAATAATATCGGTAACTTGCGGTTTACCTTCGGTAATGGTGCCGGTTTTATCCAATACCATGGCGGTTATTTTAGACGCGGTTTGCAATGCTTCACCGTTCCGAATAAGCACTCCCGATTCAGCCGCCTTACCAACGCCGACCATCACTGACATTGGCGTTGCGAGTCCTAACGCACAAGGACAAGCAATAATTAATACTGTTGTTGCAGACACGATGGCAAATACACTCGACGGCTCAGGGCCAAAGTTAAACCACACCATGGCACTGACTGTAGCGATGATCATAATGGCGGGCACAAAGTAAGCGGCTATAACATCAGCTAAACGTCCAATCGGCGGCTTAGAGTTTTGCGCCCGTTTGACCATACTAATAATGCGCGCCAGTGCAGTATCTTTACCTACACGAGTGGCTTTAAATATGATCGAGCCTGATTTATTCAAGGTGCCAGTGACCACATCGTCACCGATCACTTTTTCAACAGGCATTGGCTCACCAGTCAACATTGATTCATCAATGGTGCTGTTACCTTCAATAACCACCCCATCAACTGGGATTTTTTCGCCAGGGCGAACTTTAACGTGATCATTAAGTAATACATGAGCAATATCGATGTCGAGGTCTTTTCCATCACGGATAACCCGAGCAGTTTTAGCTTGCAAACCAATGAGACGCTTAATCGCTTCAGAGGTTTTACCGCGCGCTTTAACTTCTAGTGCTAAACCAAGATTTATTAAACCAATAATCATTGCGGTCGCTTCAAAGTAAACATGCCTTGCCATCTCGGGAAATAATTGTGGAAATGCAACTATCAACATAGAGTAAACCCAAGCAGTACCGGTACCTAAGGCAATGAGGGTATCCATATTGGCGTTATGGTTTAAAAATGATTTCCATGCACCGATATAAAAATGCCTACCTGATATCAGCATAATCGCAAGAGTCACCACACCAACCAGTCCCCACACCACTTGTTCTAATAGGGTTGATACCGTCATTTCGCCAATAAACAGTCCATAAATCATCAACGGAATACCGACGGACAGAGCGATAATGGTATGGCGTAATAAACTTTTATAATGTTGCAAATCAGCCTGTTCTTTCTCGTTCATGACATCTTCTGCCGACTCCGCCTTTATTTGAGAGGCATTGTAACCAGCGCTTTCGACCGCTTTTATAATCAACTCGGCAGATGCTTTACCGTTAACTAATACCGTTCTGTCCGCAAAATTCATCTCGGCCGAATCAACGCCTTCTACGTTGTTAATCGCTTTTTCAATTTTGCCAACACAACTCGCGCAGCCTGCGCCGAGAATATTGAGTTGTATGGGTGAGTGTGTAGTGTGATCCATTACTTAACCTCCGTTGAAGTTTCATTAACACAATGGGGAACATCTAATTCCTCTGAAACTATATCCTCTTGATTTGTATTTTCTATTAAATGGCAAATCATGTTTCCTGTAGGTATGTTGTCAGGCATTTGAGACCAATCTTGTATCGCCTTAGAAAGCTTACTTCTTAATTTCACCATTTCGTTGAACTGTTGCTCTGTTTCAAGCAGCTTTACTTTAATTAATTCGCGTACAAGTTGACATGCACTATCCCCAAGATCAGTCTTAGAAAAAATAACTTTAATATCTTCGACAGAAAAGCCTAAATTTCGAGCACTCAAAATAAATTGCATCCTCACCATATCTTTATGGTTGAATGTTTTATAACCATTATTGGGAGATTTGCTTGGATTGAGTAATCCAATTCGAGTATAAAAACGCACAGTATCAGCGGATACACCCAATTTATTAGCGAGTTGAGTCACTTTCATACGACCTCCAAACCAACGTAAGTAACTACGATAGTTCTACTATAACTCTGTGTGTTACACACAGCTCAAGAAGTATATTAGATATAAATAGGGCGCTATGATAGCGCCCTATTTATCCAATTAATGTTTCATCATTTTGCCGTGTTGTTTCATAATGATAGACATTAATTCTTCATGGTTAACCAGCTTCACTGATTCACCTTTTAAGCTAACAGAATCTATTGTGATCTGAGGGGCGTCGATAAATTTACGAGCAGATTTTGTAGTGAAAATATCCTTAGCTCTAACCTGAATATCTTCGTTCTTAGTTAAATTCAAACTCCAATATAATGCATCAGATTTTACAAAATTAGTGTCATCTGCTCCCGTTGAGTAATCATCATAAAACTGAAGTTCAAGCAAATGCTGACCAGGTTCAATGTCAATCTGTCCCTTATTAGCCACAGACTGGCCATCAACGGAAGTAAAAATAAGATAATCAGGTAATGTAATAGTAGCAGCCATTGAAACTGTGCTAGCTAAAGATAAAAGTGTAATTGCGATAAATTTTTTCATAAGAAACTCCAGAAGCTTTATGATGCTCATAAGTAAACGAGCAACGAAAATCTTTATAAATTAATAGTAAGTGATTAATTAAAATAAAGAATTAAGCAATTGGAGGGGGATTTTGACTTCCAAGCGAAGCCGGAGTTGATATCCATAAAGTTGAGTTAACTTTAGAACTTGTGAATAGAGCATTAACTAAATTTGAATCTGATAACAAAACAAATACATTAGCGACTGCATGGCAATGGCTAATACAGTGGCTTGAATCTTCGGGACAACAGTTATCAGTATCATCACAATCATTGTCCATCATAACTGAATGTGACATAGAGCTAGTTTGCATACTTGATTCAGACATTTCGCTAGACATAGCATTATTTGGCATTAATAACTGTATTATTAATGCTAATATAACTGCTAAATTTAACAAAATATTAGTCATGCAATTGTATCCAGTTGAATTATGCGATTAACCATAGCAAATTTTAAAATCAAATTCCATGACATAAGTCACAATCCTAGGTCTATTAAGATATTCAACTTACAATTATTAAACTATTCAATGAATCCTTACCCTGACATAACACTGGGGAGATGCAGACCTGGGCGGGATATGTGCTCTGTACTATGTAGATATGCCCAAGGGATATTGCAGAGAGCACAGGACTCAGGGCCACCGCATGAGTATTTTATTTGTAACCGAGCTACTAAATCCAGTCTTTAATACTACTTTAAGCATCGATGGATTCATCATGCATCGCTTTTGTTTTCTAACAATGCTTATCTTCGTCGGCTCTGCTCCTAACATATTCAAGCTCATATGATGCAGGCATGATAGATTTTCCGCCCCGTGAGCATTGTATATCAGACATACATCCTCACTCATACTGACATCAAGCACCCAGCGCATCGATTCTATGCCCTAATGTTCTCGAACGACTATCGCTGCTTGTTCGGCAATTAACGCCTCAGAACTAATATAATAACGATACTCCAGCTCGATTGGTTTTCCTTTCTCAAGGCGACAACTTTCAACCATAACGTTTTTTTAACCTTTTCCACTTTGAAAAGTCACCGACTAAGTTTTTACTATCAATAACATAGCGCTGGCGACATTCAGTTCCCCCATGACCGTGCTCAATTGCGGATTTGTCCGTATTGTTGGTTTACTTGAAACTGTTTGCTGGAACGGTATATGTACTGGCTCTGTACAAAGTTTTAAGTAAATGCAGCATTTTTAAAAAAAATACTCACATACAAGATCTTAACGTATCATCATTCCGTTTCAAAAACTTGATTTTGTTACTTTATCAAAATAAATACTGTCCATTAATCTGAGCTGAAGTAAGTGCAACAGTTTCTCTTATAGAGATTTCTGGTATATCGAGCTTGAGTAAGCCAACTTAATCACATCATACCGGATTGCAGCTAACGATCATCATTAGCTAGCTCATTATTGAAGAATATTACAGTGACTGGAACAAATTTTTATTATTACATTATTCACGTAAGTTAACTTAAACACGAAGCAATCTTTTAGCAGTGAAGGACTACTGATTACACATTAAAATTCATGTTATTAATAAACGCTCCAATATAATACATGTTGTTATTGGACCATATGTATTGTAGAAGTCCTTAAAATCAATACTCATAGCATATATGTACATAAATAACTCCTCCTAAGCCGTGCACATAGCCTGTTAAACAGTGAGGATGAAAAGTCTTTTATTTATCAGAATAAATAAACAGAGCGTTCTATTTTGCGCAGCAAAATACCATGTTGAAAATAAAATCCCATAAAGCGAATGATACTCTGCAGGGCCGGATTATACATGGGGTCCGCTTGGAAAACGGAAATTATCCCACGCTAAGACTATATTTTGTACAGCAGTGGAGAAGGATGAGAGACCAGCAGTTCATTAACAGGGACTCCTTTTTGCTTAAGCGGCTCAATGGTTCTTTCTATATAAACCGTATTCCAGAGTGTTATCGCCGCCGTATGTAGTGTCAGCGCCGGTGGCGTGGTAACGCTGATCCTCCCACCCCCAGATCCCTGATTTCATTCAGCCGGTGCATGAAGGATGCTCGCCCAAGGGCCTCACCCTTATTCAGCCCTGCCTGTATGCATCGGCCTAAGCCTTTATCGCAAAATCAGTCCAGCATAAACAGCGTCCGATCTCTGCAGAAAATCGCCCTCTGCGCTACGAGTTTGAACGCATTTACTCTGTTTATAGGTAACATTCGCTCCACGATATAATGATATCGGCAACGTATTCAGCATCCTGAGCATGAGTCAGAAGGTGATCCGCCTTACCCAACGAAATGAAACTCTTGGGATGCTTTGCTGCTTTGAATATTTTTTCGGCCTGCTCAATTAACACAGTATCATCTTCAGTCGCATGAAAAATAAGCAGAGGCTTGTTCATGGCGAACACCTTATGAGCGATTTTGTGTTCCTGAATATTGTCCAGCATCTGTTTCTTTAAGGTAAATACCCGCCCGGCCAGCTCAACGGGATAGGCTCCATGCTGGTTAATGTTTTCAACATCATCCTTAAAAAGACGTTTTACGTGTGTCAGTTCTCCGGGTGATCCTATGGTGACAACGGCCTTTGCCTCAGGAACTTCGCCGGCAATAGACAGAATGGCCGATCCCCCCAGGCTATGGCCGATGAGCAAAGAAGGCGCTTCGTACTGTCGGCGGAGATAATCTACCGCGCAAAGCAGGTCCGAAATATTGGATGAGAAGTTGGTGTTGGAAAAATCCCCTTCGCTGTTTCCCAGACCAGTAAAATCAAACCGGAGAACGGCGATAGCATTCTCTGTCAGTTTCCGCGCAATACGCGCCGCGCCTTTGAGGTCTTTGCCACACGTAAAACAATGAGCTAACAGGGGTCGCCTCAGAAAACGGAAAATAAAGCACGCTAAGCCCTTACTTACCCAGATGTTTGACTGTTCGTGGCACTTTCACCATGGCAATTGCAATTGCCCAACCCTTGCAAAATGCCGCACGCCTCTACAGATCGAGAGCCAGAACACTTCTCGCGCAAATCAACCAAGTGCCGTTTTAACTGCAACAGCGCGGATACACGCATTTCCACCTGTTGAATATGGGCCTCCAGCAGCGTGTTGACCTCCCCACAGTCCTGCATCGGGTTGTCTCGCAGACCCAGCAATGCGCGAATCTCGCTCAACGTCATCTCGAGCGAACGGCAATGACGGATGAATTGCAAGCGCTCAATGTGCGCCTCACCGTACAGCCGGAAGTTGCCACCGCTTCGCGCTGGCTTCGGCAGTAGCCCTTCCTTCTCGTAGTAGCGGATGGTCACGACCTCGCACCCAGAGCGCTTGGCGAGGTCGCCAATTCTGATTTCCATGCATCAATCTCCAATTATCACTTGACTCTATAGTGACTATAGAGATTTTAATGGAGGCTGAATAGAAGATTTTCAGGAGTTACTCATGAGCGAATGCGCTTCAAAGGGGTGTGGCTGCACGACTGAGCCGATCATCCAACCCACGGCACCGGCCCCGCTGGCAACCGGATCGGCTCAAGCGGTGTACCGCATCGAGAACATGGATTGCCCGACCGAAGAGGCGCTGATCCGAAGCAAACTGGCCGGTCTGGCGGGGGTGGCGGGTCTTGAATTCAACCTGATGCAACGTACCTTGGCCGTGCGACACGAATTGCCTTCGTTGTCTCCCGTCGAGCAGGCGCTGAAGGCCATCGGCATGCAAGCTGTGCGCATGGATCAGGCGTCGGCCGAGCAGACGACCAAGCTGTCCATTGCCAAGATGGATTGCCCGACCGAAGAGACGTTGATCCGCAACAAGCTCGGCACCGTGGCCGGTGTTGCTGATCTCGATTTCAACCTGATGCAGCGCACGCTGTCGGTACGCCATGCGAACCAGGTTCTGCCAGACGTGCTCGTGGCACTGCAAGCGCTTGGATTCGAGGCGCAGGTCGTGGACACGGCAGAGGTCGCATCTCCATCCGCCGCCCCTGTGACCACGCCGACCAACTGGTGGCCGCTGGGCATCTCCTTGGTCACTGCATCGGCGGCCGAGGCGGTCTACTGGCTCCACAACGGCAATCACTGGTCGGTTGTCGTTCTGGCGCTTGTCGCGGTCTTCACGGGTGGCCTCTCCACCTACAAGAAGGGGTGGATTGCGCTCAAGAACCGTAATCTCAACATGAACGCCCTCATGTCGATTGCGGTCACGGGTGCCATGTTGATCGGCCACTGGCCCGAAGCGGCAATGGTGATGGTACTGTTCGCGCTGGCCGAGGTAATCGAAGCCAAATCGCTGGATCGCGCTCGTAACGCTATCCGTGGCCTGCTCGACCTGACCCCGGAACAGGCCACGGTACAGCAGGCTGACGGCACATGGCGCGAGGTGGGCGCCAAGCAAATCACCATCGGCGCCCGCGTCCGGGTCAAACCAGGTGAGCGCATCGCCCTTGATGGTGAGGTGCTGGAAGGCCGCTCTGCCGTCAACCAAGCCCCGATCACGGGTGAAAGCCTCCCGGTCGAAAAATCCCCCGGTGATTCGGTGTTCGCTGGCACGATCAACGAATCCGGCTCGTTCGAGTACCGCGTCACCGCCTTGGCCAACAACTCCACTTTGGCCCGGATCATTCACGCGGTAGAGGCTGCGCAAGGTAGTCGTGCGCCGACTCAGCGTTTTGTCGATCAGTTCGCCCGCTGGTACACCCCCGTTGTATTCGGCGTTGCCATCGCCGTCGCGTTGTTGCCGCCGCTGTTCATGGGTGCGGCATGGCTCGACTGGATCTACCGTGCATTGGTTCTGCTGGTGGTCGCCTGCCCGTGCGCACTGGTGATCTCTACACCGGTCAGCATCGTCAGCGGCCTGGCCGCCGCCGCCCGCCACGGCATTCTCATCAAAGGTGGCGTCTATCTGGAAGAAGGCCGCAAGCTGCGCTGGCTGGCTCTGGACAAGACCGGCACGATCACGCACGGCAAGCCCGCACAGACCGACTTTGTCACATGGGGCAATGCACTCGCCTCGGACAGCCGCAGCATCGCTGCCAGTCTGGCGGCCCGCTCGGACCATCCTGTATCCAAGGCGGTGGCACTGGCCGCGCAGACGGACGGGGTTGCCTTGCTCGACGTGGCCGAATTCAACGCGCTGCCCGGTCGGGGTGTGCAGGGCCAAATCAACGGTGAAACCTACCATCTTGGCAACCAGCGGATGCTAGAAGAGCTGGGGCAGCGTACTCCCGAGCTGGAACAGCGCATCGCGGCGCTGGAAACCATGGGTAAAACTGTCGTGATGTTGGTCAGCGCAAAAGGGGTTCATGCCTTATTTGCCGTAGCGGACACCATCAAGGAAAGCAGCAGGAGCGCCATTGCCGAGCTTCATGCACTGGGCATCAACACCATGATGCTGACCGGCGACAACCCCCACACGGCACAGGCCATTGCCGCACAAGCCGGGATCGACCGTGCGCAAGGCAATCTGCTCCCAGACGACAAACTGCGCGAAGTTGAGCTACTGGCCATAAAGGGCAAGGTCGGCATGGTCGGTGATGGCATCAACGATGCCCCGGCCTTGGCGCGTGCGGACATCGGCTTTGCCATGGGAGCGGCTGGCACAGATACGGCCATCGAGACCGCTGACGTGGCCCTGATGGACGACAACCTGGGCAAGATTCCGACCTTCGTGCGCCTGTCGCGTGCGACGGCGCAGGTGCTGATGCAAAACATTGTGCTGGCCCTTGGCATCAAGGCAGTATTTCTGGTGCTGACCTTCACGGGTCAAGCGACCATGTGGATGGCGGTGTTTGCTGATATGGGGGCCAGCTTGCTCGTCGTTGGCAATGGCTTGAGGCTGTTGCGCAAATGAGCTGGAAATTCTTTCTCTACGACTGGGGTGGTCTGAACATCGCGTTGTTCCAAGCCATCAACATGAGCACACCTGCAGCGCTGGAACCGCTGGCATCGTTCTTCAACCTTGTGATAGGCAACTACTGGACTGCACCACTGATGCTCTTGGCGATGTGGGGATGGTCAAAGTCGGCACCTGACCCAACGCGGGCCGATGCCATCCGGTACAGACTCAGAGTCTTTAGCGTGGCCTTTGCGTTGGCATTTCTCGTCGCCACCATCTTGAAGCTATGGATCGACTTTCCACGCCCGCCTGCCGTTTTTGGCGACATGGTGCGCGTTATCGGGGGCATCGAACGACACTACAGCCTGCCCAGCGGGCATGCCACCTATGCCGCGCTGGTGGTCGGCGCGCTCTGGCCTTTGATAGGCCGTCGTGGCCGCATCGGCTTGGTGTTGTACGCCGCATTGGTCGGTTGGTCACGCATCGCAGCCGGAATGCACTTTCCTGCCGATGTGCTGGCGGGGTGGGTACTTGGATTGAGTTGCACGGCGCTCGCCGGGTGGCTGATGCCGCTGGCCGCCCCTGTGTGGCAATCGGCTCGCCGCACATCGACTTGGGTCTGGTTCGCAGTGGCCGCCAGTGCTGTCATGACCGATCAGCTCGCAAAGTTCGCCATCACCCGCACGTTTGCCTACGGTGAACAGGTCGAAGTCACGCCCTTCTTCAACTTCGTCCATGTCCTGAATCCCGGCGCGGCATTCAGCTTTCTGGCGAACGCTGGCGGCTGGCAACGTTACTTTTTCATCACGCTGGGCCTGGTCGTTTCTGCTTGGCTGGGACGCATGCTGTGCCAGCAATTGCCCCGTCTCGAAGCGATGGGATACAGCCTGATCCTCGGCGGTGCGCTGGGCAATGTCGCGGATCGTGTGCTGCGTGGACAGGTTGTTGATTTCCTTGACTTCCATTGGCGACTTGCGCACTGGCCCGCCTTCAACCTCGCTGATGTGGCGATAACTATCGGAGCGCTCTGCCTGTTCTTGACGGTTGTACCGAAAAGCAGTAAAGGCACAGAGGCCGAGGTGTCCGGTTAAGCTATACCCTAACCTGATGTCAGATGCCATGTGTAAATTGCGTCAGGATAGGATTGAATTTTGAATTTATTGACATATCTCGTTGAAGGTCATAGAGTCTTCCCTGACATTTTGCAGGGAATTCCATGACTGGACAGCGCATTGGGTATATCAGGGTCAGCACCTTCGACCAGAACCCGGAACGGCAACTGGAAGGCGTCAAGGTTGATCGCGCTTTTAGCGACAAGGCATCCGGCAAGGATGTCAAGCGTCCGCAACTGGAAGCGCTGATAAGCTTCGCCCGCACCGGCGACACCGTGGTGGTGCATAGCATGGATCGCCTGGCGCGCAATCTCGATGATTTGCGCCGGATCGTGCAAACGCTGACACAACGCGGCGTGCATATCGAATTCGTCAAGGAACACCTCAGTTTTACTGGCGAAGACTCTCCGATGGCGAACCTGATGCTCTCGGTGATGGGCGCGTTCGCCGAGTTCGAGCGCGCCCTGATCCGCGAGCGTCAGCGCGAGGGTATTGCGCTCGCCAAGCAACGCGGGGCTTACCGTGGCAGGAAGAAATCCCTGTCGTCTGAGCGTATTGCCGAACTGCGCCAACGTGTCGAGGCTGGCGAGCAAAAGACCAAGCTTGCTCGTGAATTCGGAATCAGTCGCGAAACCCTGTATCAATACTTGAGAACGGATCAGTAAATATGCCACGTCGTTCCATCCTGTCCGCCGCCGAGCGGGAAAGCCTGCTGGCGTTGCCGGACTCCAAGGACGACCTGATCCGACATTACACATTCAACGATACCGACCTCTCGATCATCCGACAGCGGCGCGGGCCAGCCAATCGGCTGGGCTTCGCGGTGCAGCTCTGTTACCTGCGCTTTCCCGGCGTCATCCTGGGCGTCGATGAACTACCGTTCCCGCCCTTGTTGAAGCTGGTCGCCGACCAGCTCAAGGTCGGCGTCGAAAGCTGGAACGAGTACGGCCAGCGGGAGCAGACCCGGCGCGAGCACCTGAGCGAGCTGCAAACCGTGTTCGGTTTCCGGCCCTTCACCATGAGCCATTACCGGCAGGCCGTCCAGATGCTGACCGAGCTGGCGATGCAAACCGACAAAGGCATCGTGCTGGCCAGCGCCTTGATCGGGCACCTGCGGCGGCAGTCGGTCATTCTGCCCGCCCTCAACGCCGTCGAGCGGGCGAGTGCCGAGGCGATCACCCGTGCTAACCGGCGCATCGCCGCCGCCTCGACGATCTGCTCAAGCGCCGGGACAACGGCAAGACGACCTGGTTGGCTTGGTTGCGCCAGTCTCCGGCCAAGCCAAATTCGCGGCATATGCTGGAACACATCGAACGCCTCAAGGCATGGCAGGCACTCGATCTGCCTACCGGCATCGAGCGGCTGGTTCACCAGAACCGCCTGCTCAAGATTGCCCGCGAGGGCGGCCAGATGACACCCGCCGACCTGGCCAAATTCGAGCCGCAACGGCGCTACGCCACTCTCGTGGCGCTGGCCACCGAGGGCATGGCCACCGTCACCGACGAAATCATCGACCTGCACGACCGCATCCTGGGTAAGCTGTTTAACGCTGCCAAGAATAAGCATCAGCAGCAGTTCCAGGCGTCAGGCAAGGCCATCAACGCCAAGGTACGTCTGTACGGGCGCATCGGTCAGGCGCTGATCGACGCCAAGCAATCAGGCCGCGATGCGTTTGCCGCCATCGAGGCCGTCATGTCCTGGGATTCCTTTGCCGAGAGCGTCACCGAGGCGCAGAAGCTCGCGCAACCCGATGACTTCGATTTCCTGCATCGCATCGGCGAGAGCTACGCCACCCTGCGCCGCTATGCACCGGAATTCCTTGCCGTGCTCAAGCTGCGGGCCGCGCCCGCCGCCAAAAACGTGCTTGATGCCATTGAGGTGCTGCGCGGCATGAACACCGACAACGCCCGCAAGCTGCCAGCCGATGCACCGACCGGCTTCATCAAGCCGCGCTGGCAGAAACTGGTGATGACCGACGCCGGCATCGACCGGCGCTACTACGAACTGTGCGCGCTGTCCGAGTTGAAGAACTCCCTGCGCTCGGGCGACATCTGGGTGCAGGGTTCACGCCAGTTCAAGGACTTCGAGGACTACCTGGTACCGCCCGAGAAGTTCACCAGCCTCAAGCAGTCCAGCGAATTGCCGCTGGCCGTGGCCACCGACTGCGAACAATATCTGCATGAGCGGCTGACGCTGCTGGAAGCACAACTTGCCACCGTCAACCGCATGGCGGCAGCCAACGACCTGCCGGATGCCATCATCACCGAGTCGGGCTTGAAGATCACGCCGCTGGATGCGGCGGTGCCCGACACCGCGCAGGCGCTGATAGACCAGACAGCCATGGTCCTGCCGCACGTCAAGATCACCGAACTGCTGCTCGAAGTCGATGAGTGGACGGGCTTCACCCGGCACTTCACGCACTTGAAATCGGGCGATCTGGCCAAGGACAAGAACCTGTTGTTGACCACGATCCTGGCCGACGCGATCAACCTGGGCCTGACCAAGATGGCCGAGTCCTGCCCCGGCACGACCTACGCGAAGCTCGCTTGGCTGCAAGCCTGGCATACCCGCGACGAAACGTACTCGACAGCGTTGGCTGAACTGGTCAACGCTCAGTTTCGGCATCCCTTTGCCGGGCACTGGGGCGATGGCACCACATCATCATCGGACGGACAGAATTTCCGAACCGCTAGCAAGGCAAAGAGCACGGGGCACATCAACCCAAAATATGGCAGCAGCCCAGGACGGACTTTCTACACCCACATCTCCGACCAATACGCGCCATTCCACACCAAGGTGGTCAATGTCGGCCTGCGCGACTCAACCTACGTGCTCGACGGCCTGCTGTACCACGAATCCGACCTGCGGATCGAGGAGCACTACACCGACACGGCGGGCTTCACCGATCACGTCTTCGCCCTGATGCACCTCTTGGGCTTCCGCTTCGCGCCGCGCATCCGCGACCTGGGCGACACCAAGCTCTACATCCCGAAGGGCGATGCCGCCTATGACGCGCTCAAGCCGATGATCGGCGGCACGCTCAACATCAAGCACGTCCGCGCCCATTGGGACAAAATCCTGCGGCTGGCCACCTCGATCAAGCAGGGCACGGTGACGGCCTCGCTGATGCTCAGGAAACTCGGCAGCTACCCGCGCCAGAACGGCTTGGCCGTCGCGCTGCGCGAGTTGGGCCGCATCGAGCGCACGCTGTTCATCCTCGACTGGCTGCAAAGCGTCGAGCTACGCCGCCGCGTGCATGCCGGGCTGAACAAGGGCGAGGCGCGCAATGCGCTGGCCCGTGCCGTGTTCTTCAACCGCCTTGGTGAAATCCGTGACCGCAGTTTCGAGCAGCAGCGCTACCGGGCCAGCGGCCTCAACCTGGTGACGGCGGCCATCGTGCTGTGGAACACGGTCTACCTGGAGCGTGCGGCGCATGCGTTGCGCGGCAATGGTCATGCCGTCGATGACTCGCTATTGCAGTACCTGTCGCCACTCGGCTGGGAGCACATCAACCTGACCGGTGATTACCTATGGCGCAGCAGCGCCAAGATCGGCGCGGGGAAGTTCAGGCCGCTACGGCCTCTGCAACCGGCTTAGCGTGCTTTATTTTCCGTTTTCTGAGACGACCCCTACACGCATTATTACCTGCATGTCCTCGAGTAAAACATTCAATCTGGCCGGGAATTTGTTGGCAAATATTATTATTCCGGATCCCGGTGTCAGAAGCGAGTGGCGTCTCAGACACGACGAGTTCATCTCTCCACTGAGCCTGGCAGCAAACAAAGCGGCGTGGAGTGAATGTGATGACTGGCTTGTCCATCTGAGGGAATATATTGACGGCAATTTCCAGTACCTGCACGACTATCTCAAAAGCTATTTACCCGAAACCAGGTTCTCGATCCCCGAAGGGACATATCTGGCCTGGATAGATATTAGCCGCTACCTGCCCGACACCGCAGGTGAGGATTTATCGCTGTATTTTGCCCGGGAGTCAGGGGTCCTTCTTGAAGGGGGCTTGCTGTTTGTCGACAATGGGGACGGATATATCCGGTTAAATCTGGCCTGCCCACGGAGTATGCTGACAGCAGGGATGAAAAGAATTTCACAGGTACTGCGGATACCGGCTCCTCATCGTGTATAACCCCTTTCTCTCTGGCCGTTTTGTCCTGTCAGGATGTCGTCAGAACCCGGCATAACACCCTGTGCCGGGAACACAAAAGGCACGGATGAACAGGTCGTGAATATTCTTAGTGAAGCCTGCTGATGACATGTCTGGCGACAAAAAAATGCCGCCCTTAAGGGGCGGCTTATGCCAGCGTCACGGGGTTATCGTCTGACCGCCATGATGCCCGCATCGACATCCCAGATAGCGCCCGTCACCCATGAGGTTTTGTCAGACAACAGGAAGAGAATAGTGTTTGCCACATCTTCGGCAGTTCCGACGCGTCCCAGCGGGTGGAAATCGTTCAGCGACTTCATAGCATCTGCGATATCCGCTTTGTCCATGAAGCCTTCGTATATCGGCGTATGAACAATCCCGGGAGACACCGCGTTGACACGAATACCCGCGCTGGCCAGCTCAATCGCCAGATTACGCGTCAGGGCATGCAGACCCGCTTTTGCCATTGAATAGGCCGAGGCCGGCGAGTCACCCAGTGCAGCCTGAGCACCAATCGAACCGACGTTGACGATAGACCCTTCGAGCTTCGCGGCGAGCATGTTCTTCACGACATCCTGTGTAATAAAGAACGTGGCTCGGTTCAGCGAAAGATACATGTCATAATCGGCAAAGCTGTGCTCGGTAAATCCTTTGGGCATGAAGATACCGGCGGCATTCACCATCAGGCTGATATCGCGATGGTGAGCATTAATTTCCTGACGGATAGTTTCCATACCTTCTTCGGTCATCAGGTTCGCCGCGATGACCGCAACCGGTCCCAGAGGGCTCAGTTCTTTTTGCACCGCTTCGGCTTTGTCTTTTTTATTCCCGGTCAGCACGACACTGCCGCCCGCTTCCAGTACCATGCGTGCCACGGCCAGGCCCATGCCGCTGGTACCGCCGACGACGAGCAGTTTTTTACCTTTGAAAAAAGTGTTCATTTTCTGACTCCATTACTGGTGGGTAAGACGTTGCCGGCAGCGTGAAACTGCCGGCGGTTGACGGATTAAATACTGCAGCCATCCGTTCCGCAGGTCTGACCCGCAGTGGCTGAAAATTCGGTTTGCTGTTCATCCCAGACCTGACGCAGGGCATTCAAAAAGTTATCTGCTGCCTGAGCCCCGCTGATGGCATATTTTTCGTTCATCACAAAAACCGGAACGCCGCTGAGGCCAATAGACTGTGCGTGGGCTTCATCGTCGGAAACGGTGGCGCGAAAATCGTCATTTTCCAGGGCGGCTTCAGCGTCAGCTTTAGGCATACCGGCTTCTACGGCCATGGCAACGAGCTGCTGACGGTCAAAGAGAGAGCGACCTTCGGTGATACTGCCATGATAAAAACGTTCTTCCACCGCGTCCGCAATTCCGGCCTTACGCGCGGCAACCAGCAGGGTGTGTGCATCTTCTGTATCACCAAACATCATGCCGTCGAAGTTGTAGATCAGACCTTCAGATTTACCGGCGGTGCCCACCTGATTCATCATCAGCTCCGCTGAATGCTGACTGCCCAGCTTTTTAACGATGGCATCCTTAAAAGGCATCGCGGGAGTACCACCGGCCAGACGGTAGCTGTGATGGCGGATCACCACCTGGTCGCGAAATTCAAAGCGATTCAGACCCTGTTCAAATCTTTTTTTAGCAATCCAGCACCACGGGCAGACCAAATCTGACCAGATATCGATGGTAAGGGTGGGTTTCAGCGTTTGCATAATGATTCCTCAAAGACGTTGGGCGGTCGGATCTCACTTATCAGAGAACCGCGACCGTATGGGATTTATTGCGCCTGCCAGACCGGGTAATCGGTATAGCCTTTTTCCGGGGAACCACTGACGCCGTAGTAGGTGGCGCGGTCACTTTCTGCCAGTGGCCAGCCGTTTTGCATTCTTTCAACCAGATCCGGGTTAGCGATGTAGGGCACACCAAATGCCACCAGATCCAGCTCATCATCTTCCAGAGCCTGCTCTGCGATATCACGGGTAAAACCGCCGGCAGCGATGATGGTGCCTTTAAACGTGTTGCGAAAACGGCGGCGGAAGCCTTCCGGAAGTGGCGCTTTGGTGTACACCGGCTGATAGTAAAGGTGTACGTAGGCCAGTTCCCGCTGACCGAGCGCGTCGGTGATGGCTGACCAGGTTTGCTCTTCACCTTCATACGGCGCGAGGTCATAAATGCGGCCGAACGGTGACAGGCGCACGGCAACGTGGCTGTTACCCACGGCTTCCGCCACGGCGTCAATGGTCTCCAGCAGGAAACGCTGACGATTTTCCACCGAGCCGCCGTATTCGTCGGTGCGGGTGTTCAGTTCGCTACTGAGGAACTGGTCAAAGATGAATCCGTTTGCCGCCATGATTTCCACGCCGTCAAAGCCGGCTTCCATCGCCAGGCGTGCGGAGTGCACGAAGTCTGCAGTGATGCGTTTAACTTCATGCGTTTCCAGCGCGCGTGGCTGGCTTGGTACAACCGGGCCCGGTTCTCCGGATTCGGTCAGCGCAAAAACGGTGGTATTGACCGCCTGAACGGTGCCCGCTGAAACCGGCGCTATGTGGCCTGGCTGAAGAGAGACGTGAGACATACGGCCGACGTGCCAGAGCTGCGCGAAAATACGGCCACCTTTGGCGTGAACCGCTTGTGTCACCTTACGCCAGCCCTGGACGTGTTCGTCGTTGTAGATACCAGGGGTATAAAGGTAACCCCGGCCTTCTTCTGAAACCGGCATCCCTTCGGTGATGAGCAGGCCAGCAGAAGCACGCTGTGCATAGTACAAAGCCACGACCTCATCCGGCACGTCATTCATGGTGCGGGTGCGGGTCATCGGTGCCATGACTACACGGTTTTTTAACGCCAGGCCAGACAGATTGTAGGGGGTGAAAAGCTTACTCATCGTATACCTCACAAAAAACAAAAAGGAGTATCCCGGCAGGGATTTGCACAGCCCGGCAGTATCATCGACTGGACGTCGCGCACTGGAGTTGCATAAACATCTGATGGGTGGCAATATACCACCCATCTAGTAGGTAGGTCAATGGGTGTGTCGTATTTTTTTGTCATAACGCAGCCATTTCTGAATTGTCACTCATTTTGCGAGGTCATCACCATGTGTACATTAACAGCTTATAACGAAGATAATTTCCGCCAGATAGAGCAGTACAAAGGAATATCGGTGGTACGTTTCTCTGCACCCTGGTGTCCGCCCTGTCAGGCCAGCGAAGAAATGTTCAGTCAGTTTGCAGACCGGCTCGATAGAGATATTCAGGTGGGGAAAGTCAATGTAGATCAGGCGCCGGTGCTGACAACCAAATACGAGATCTGGGGGCTGCCGTCTGTGCTGATATTTCATGAAGGGCAATTAGTTAAACGCATACCGGGTGTGAAACCTGCATCGGTATATGCTCAGGCTATTGCGGACATAAAAAAAGGGCAGTAATGCCCTTTTAACGTGGAATTTATTAATGCTTAACCGCGTGCCTGACCGACGGCATCCAGAGTGCGGGCTGAATAAATGACCGCCGCGCCAGCGTTGAGGTTAATCGCCACGCCCAGCGCTTCAGCAATTTCAGCGTCGGTTGCACCGGCTTTCACAGCGGCGTCGGCGTGAAAAGCAATACAGCCGTCGCAGCGGGTTGTGACTGCGCACGCCAGGGCAATGAGTTCACGCACTTTTGCGCCCAAAAGGTCAGTTTTGTTACCTGCGTTGCCCAGGGCAACCACGCCTTTCATGGTCTCGGGGGTCAGTTTGCCCAACTCGCCTAAACGTTGCATTAACTCTGAGCGATAGTTGTTCCAGTCCAGCATAGTGTCATTCTCCTGAATGAGGGGTATTAAGAAGCAGTTTTATATACTTAAGGCTGTTGGCGAAGACTTCGGGTCTGGCCGTTGCATGCGCCACTACGCTTGAGCCTTCACAGACATTAATGATCATCAAAGCAATATCTGATGGTTCGGCATGGGATGAAAACTCACCTGACTCCATGCCCGCCCTGACGACTTTTGTGAGCCACTCGATTTGCATATCGAAATAAAGTGATGTCTGTACAGTAATTGCCTGAGGCAGATTGGCGGTCTCTGCTGACAACGCACAACACAGTGGCAGTAGCGAAGCTTTATGACTTTGCGTGAAGATATCGATGTAAGCCACAATTCTTCTCTCCGCGCTTTTCTCAGTCGCCTCTATCTGCTCAAATATGCGTTGTGTATCAGAGAACGCCTGTATTACCACCTGCTCACCCAGAATATCTTTGGTCGGGAAATGGTGATGAATACTGGCCTTGGTGATACCCACTATTTTTGATAAATCAGCATAGCTGAATGCTGAATACCCTTTTTCGCGCATCAGGTGTTCTGCTTCGCTGAGCAGCCGTTCCCGTGTCATGGTTGTCATAATTACTCCATATAATCTACTAGTTGATAGATTATATTGTTGCTATTTTTCCGTAGCAAGTTGTATCACTGACTCAGTATCGTGCAGAGCTGAACGTCACTGCCATCCTGCATTCTGAATGGCAGCATTACATCTCTGACATCACGCCAGGCGTGTAATCATTTCAACCGGATTAGCCAGAGTATCGTGGATTGGCGAATTCTTTTGCATTTCGCTGACCAGCGCTTCTAACTCCTCGCGACTGGCGGTCTTGCTCGTAAGGTGAACATCGACGCGAATAGATTTCGCACCTTTACGCACGTTGCTGTCCAGCCCAAGGAAGCCGTTGAGGTTGATATCGAAATTAAGATCCAGCTCGATACCGTCCAGGTCGATCCCTTTTTCAGCAGCCATCATGGTAAGGGTGGCGGTATAACAGCCAGCCAGCGCCTGCATGATGTATTCAGTCGGGCTCATGCCGGTATCGGTGCCGAGTAAACCTGCGGGTTCATCACCGATATTAGAAAATTTCCCCACACGGCTGGTATCGATAACGCCGTTCTGGATTGTGGCGCCGGTCTCGGTGCGAACGGTTAATCCGCCGCTGGAACGGGCTTTCATCTGGAAAGTCAGGTTACCCAGGCCAGGCTGGCTGCGAACTGCTTCACGGGTATTGTGGATCGCAGCTGCGTCTGCAGAAGGTTTAACGGTAGTAGACATAATGGCTCCTGTAATTTCTTGATAAAAGGTATAGCTGGTGCAATCAGTACAAACCATCTAGTTGGTAGATTAATATCGCGAACCTCTTTTGTCTACTCTTTTATAAAAAATAGGGGGAAAAGAACCCAGCAGGCTGTTTTATTTCATAATAACCATTTGATTTTTTTATAATCTTCCCAGCCGCTCACTCTTGCAGCAATCCAGCCTTTACCCGAAGGATAGTCTGGCGGGTGGTATTAAATTCCCGGGCAATAGCACTGATACTGATGCCAGCATTTAGGCGCTCTGTCACTGTTTGCTTTTGTTCCTCGCTCAGGATGGGGGGGCGACCGAAGCGTTTTCCAGCCGCTTTTGCCCTCGCAATACCTGAATACGTTCGCTCAAGCAGCAAATCCCGCTCAAACTCCGCTACAGCAGAAATTACCTGCATAGTCATTTTTCCGGCCGGACTGGTCAAGTCAACGCCTCCGAGTGCGAGACAATGAACGCGAATATCTAAAGCCGCCAGTTGCTCTACTGTTTTTCGGATATCCATCGCATTACGACCCAGACGGTCAAGTTTGGTGACAATCAGTACATCCCCATTTTCCATGCGATCTAGCAACCGGATAAATCCGGGGCGTTCGCTGGCAGCAACCGAGCCACTGATATGCTCCTCAATAAGTCGTTGGGATCTGATGGCAAAACCCGCCGCTTCAATTTCACGACGCTGGTTTTCTGTGGTCTGTTCCAGAGTTGAGACCCTGCAGTAGGCAAAAACACGTGACATGGGAAACTTTCCGTACGAAATGGATGTCCGAATTATAACGTGTGTCCGAAATTAATTTCACTAAGTTTCGGACATGTGCTGTAAGTGGTGTACGAAACCGACCGGTTTCGGTCACAGCGAACAAATAACAGATGAAAACTATACGCGAGGGAGGCATTTATGCCACGGCGACAGATACTGAGCAGCGAAGAGCAGGAACGCTTACTGGTTATACCAGATGATGAAATTATTCTGACCCGAATGTGTTTTCTGAACGAACTGGATATTGCGCTCATTAATAAGCACCGAAGGCCAGCGAATCGCCTGGGCTTTGCTGTATTACTCTGTTATCTGCGTGGACCTGGATTTATTCCGGACAAAAGCAGTGCTCCTCACAATGGCGTTGTATCCAGGGTTGCTTCCCGACTGAAACTTCAGCCTGATTTATGGCCGGAATATGCATCCAGAGAGCAAACCCGCTGGGAACATCTGACCGAACTTTATCGCTACCTGGAACTATCCCCGTTCAGCCGGTCAATGCAAAAAGACTGTATCCGTCATCTGCACCCCTATGCCATGCGAACTGACAAAGGATTTATGCTGGCGGAAGAAATGCTCAGCTGGCTACATAACAATAATGTTATTTTCCCTTCTGTTGAAGTGATCGAACGGACGCTTGCCGAAGTCGTCACGCTCGCTAACAGATCGGTATTTTCGACACTTACCGCGCAACTGGAAAAGCAGCATAAATCAGCACTCGACAGCCTGCTCATATCAGAGGGTGAACAACCTTCCCGTCTGGCATGGCTGCTACAGCCTCCGGGTAAAATAAACGGTAAAAATGTGCTGCAACATATCGACCGGCTTAATTCCATCGCTGCGCTGGGGTTGCCTGATGGTATTGCACTTTCCGTTCACCAGAACAGGTTGCTTAAACTGGCGCGTGAGGGCCGGAAAATGAGCAGCAGGGACCTGGCAAAATTCACCGATGTCAGACGTTACGCTACGCTGGTTTGTATAATAACAGAGGCCAGGGCCACCCTGACTGACGAAGTGATTGATCTGCACGAGCGTATCCTGGGTAGTCTGTTCAGCAGGGCAAAACGCACGCAGGCCGAACGGCTCCAGCAAACGGGAAAGCTTATTCAGAGCAAGCTGAAGCAGTACGTTACCGTCGGGCAGGCGTTACTTAACGCCAGACAATCCGGGGAAGATCCCTGGACTGCAATAGAAGATGTCCTTCCCTGGCAGGAATTCATCAACAGCGTGGAAGAAACGCGGTTTCTTTCCCGTAAGGGCAATTTCGACGCGCTTCATCTGATCACCGAAAAATACAGTACGTTGCGTAAATATGCCCCGCGTATGCTGTCAGCATTGCAGTTCATGGCGACACCTGCGGCGCAGGCGCTCAGCGATGCGCTGGACACCATAACGGAAATGTACCGTAAACAACTTCGTAAAGTGCCGCCATCAGCGCCAACAGGGTTTATCCCTGAAAGCTGGCGAAAACTGGTGCTCACGCCTTCAGGCATCGACCGCAAGTACTACGAGTTTTGCGTACTGAATGAACTCAAGGGTGCATTACGTTCCGGTGATATCTGGGTAAAAGGATCGCGCCGCTACAAAAATTTTGATGATTATCTCATCCCGACTGCTGAGTTTGAGAAATCCCGACATAATGACCAGTTACAGTTGGCCGTTCAGACCGATAGCCAGGCATACCTTCAGGCCCGTATGACTCTTCTTGCATCTCGGCTGGAAGAAGTTAACGCGATGGCGCTTGCCGGTGATTTGCCCGATGTAGATATCTCAGATAAAGGCGTAAAAATCACTCCACTGGAGAACAGCGTTCCTTCAGGTGTTTCGCCCTTTGCAGATTTGGTCTATGGCATGCTTCCCCATCCGAAAATTACGGAGATACTGGAAGAAGTTGATAGCTGGACGGGATTTACGCGTCACTTCGCGCACCTCAAAAATAATAACGTCAGACCAAAAGACGGAAGACTGTTGCTGACCACCATTCTGGCTGACGGCATCAACCTTGGGCTGACAAAAATGGCGGAATCCTGCCCTGGGGCCACAAGATCGTCACTCGAAGGTATTCAGGCATGGTACATCAGGGATGAAACTTATTCAGCGGCACTGGCCGAGCTGGTCAACGCACAGAAAGAGCGGCCTCTGGCCGCATTCTGGGGCGACGGGACAACATCGTCGTCAGACGGGCAGAACTTTCGGGTAGGCAGTCACGGACGTTATGCCGGTCAGGTCAATCTTAAATATGGTCAGGAGCCGGGCGTGCAGATTTATACGCATATCTCAGACCAATACAGCCCGTTCTACGCCAAAGTGATCAGCCGGGTGCGCGACTCAACCCACGTGCTTGATGGCCTGCTGTACCATGAAAGCGATCTGGAAATTACCGAGCATTACACCGATACCGCAGGCTTCACTGAACATGTTTTCGCCCTGATGCACCTGCTGGGATTCGCTTTTGCGCCAAGGATCCGTGATCTTCATGACAAGCGGCTGTTTATTCATGGAAAGGCCGAGCGCTATCCGGGGCTTCAGTCTGTCATATCAACAACCTGCCTGAATATCAAAGACATTGAGTCGCACTGGGATGAGGTATTGCGCCTGGCAACCTCGATTAAGCAGGGGACAGTCACCGCATCACTGATGATGAAAAAGTTAGCCAGTTACCCAAAACAGAATGGACTTGCCAAAGCGCTGAGAGAGATTGGCCGCATCGAACGGACACTATTTATGCTGGACTGGTTCCGTGATCCCGGTCTGCGCCGACGCGTGCAGGCGGGGCTGAATAAGGGTGAGGCCCGTAATGCCCTTGCGCGAGCGGTCTTTTTGCACCGTCTGGGTGAAATAAGGGATCGTGGGCTGGAGAATCAGAGTTATCGCGCCAGCGGGCTGACATTACTGACAGCAGCGATCACGTTGTGGAACACGGTATATATAGAAAGAGCTATTGAGTCACTAAAACGAAAGGGTATCCCGATAAATGAGCAACTGGTCTCTCATCTTTCTCCCCTGGGCTGGGAACATATCAATCTGAGTGGAGATTACGTCTGGCGTAATAATCTTAAGCTGGGATCCGGAAAATACCGCTCATTACGTACAGTCGATACCGCTTTGTACAAAAAACAGTCTTAGCGTGGGATAATTTCCGTTTTCCAAGCGGACCCCTACATTGTTAAATTGGTTAACAAACCTATCCAGTCGAACGAATTTCATTCGATTATGGATGATTTATATCAATCAATAATCTCGCATTAAGTCGACTTAAGAACAAAATAGCTAAATGTTAACAGAATTTACAAAGCATAATCTCACCCTGTGATACTCTGTGAGTTAGGGAGATATTTATGCCCGAACATGGATAAATGCAGCGTGTAACAACATCGGTGCAAAGGCAGCTTGCTAGCCACCTTTGGTTGACGAGCTAAGCGTGTAGCGAGATGTTATCACGTGAACCAGACTAGGCAAGTCTGATTCACTGAGCTAAAAAAATAATGATACAGGCACACCAAAGCGCTGACTGAGTGCTTCTATGTGGTGTCTATTAAGCTTCTTTCCTTCTGCGGGGCGTTGTTGCCTAAATGAATGAACCTTCCGTCTCAGATGCGATCAGATCCTGTGAATACCACGCAGGAACCGCTATCAGATGGGCAAATCTAAATCTCGCATTACCAATTGGCCGGAATATAACAAGGCGTTGACCAACCGAGGCTCACTGACTTTTTGGATAGACGAGCACGCGCTCAACCTCTGGTGTCACACTGAACACCATGGTGGTCGAGGTCGGGGATTTCAATACAGTGACACGGCGATAGAAACCGCCTTAATGCTCAAAGGTTTGTTTAATCTCCCCTTGCGAGCACTAGAAGGTTTTCTCAACTCAGTGTTTAGTTTGATGAGTCTGCAATTAACTTCACCTGGTTACAGCTGCATCAGCAAGCGGGCAAAGACAGTCAAAGTTAACTACCGCCCCCCTTGCCGAGGCGCGATTGCTCACTTAGTTGTCGATGCCACAGGACTGAAAGTATATGGCGAAGGTGAATGGAAAATGCGTAAACATGGTAAGGAAAAACGCCGAACTTGGCGTAAGTTGCACCTTGCGATAGATGCGGCCACACATGAAGTCATCGCAGCCGAAGTCAGTTTAGAGAGTGTGGCAGATAGTGAGGTTCTCCCAACGTTATTAAACCCACTAAGGCGCAAGGTAAAACAAGTGTCAGCTGACGGTGCTTATGACACCAAAAAATGTCATAAGCTGCTGAAACGCAGAGGGTGTAAACCTACGATACCGCCGCGAAAAAATGCAGGTTATTGGGAAGAAGGTCATCCCAGAAACGAGGCCGTCAGCGCTCTGAAAAGTGATGAACTCAAACAATGGAAACAAGAGAATGACTATCACCAACGCTCCCTGTCAGAAACAGCTATGTATCGTTACAAGCAACTGATTAGCCCGAAATTGAGCCTGCAGGACTACAACGGCCAAGTCGGCGAGGCACTGGCTGGTGTGAAAGTGATGAACAAAGTCATAGGACTGGGTATGCCTATTCGCCAGAGGGTCAATTAATACCAGGAACCCTTTTAGGAAAAGGCATACCTAAGATTGATTTAGGCAACAACGCCCTTATCAGATGTTGCTCTTCACTTCTAATATTTCAAATAAAAACTGTGCCTTCCCTTTTTGACCGCTCGCCGCGGGATACACCGAAAATTTAACGACTCCCGAAGTAGCCACCGGGTTTAACGTTACCGTTTGACCTGGCTTTACCACTTGACCAAGTACCTGAACACTTATTTCTGCGTCAGTGCGTAACGTAAATAAAGCATCTTGCGGTCCCGAAGCGAGCTGGCTTTCAACTGTTCTCAGATCATTAATGACGACTTCACTGACAGGTTTGTCTGCAGAGCTAGCTAAATCCCTAGATACTGCAAGAGTGGTTAATGAGCCTACATTTACTATGTTAGGCGGCTGATAAGTAAAGCTCTTGCTACTAACGCCTTGGTTGCCAAAAACGTCGGTAGCTTTCACCGTTAAAGTATAAATCTCACCGGATGTAAGTGATGGGAAAAGCCTTGGATATTGCAATGAATACACGTTATTGCCTTTACTTACAGTGGCCAAATAAACCGTGTCGTTAGCTGAACCGCCGGAGATAATAACACTATCGATGGTGTAGCTTGATTCATCTGCAATGGACACTACCAAGTCATCTAGCCCGACAATTTCATTGAATACTGCACTACCGGAATTGGTAATGCTTATTGTTGGTGTGGCGTTTTCTACTTTGAATGTTTGAAGCGGGGACACAGTGGTAGGCCCGTGATTCTCGACCATCTCTAATTCTAGTGAATGGTTTCCAGTCGGCAGAGAATTTAAGTTAAAGACGTATTCCCAATTAACACCGTTGCGAATTGAACTAATAGGGTTTAAATATTTTGTACCATATTTAATTCTAGCGGCCTTCATGACTAACCTTTCAAACCAACTGCCTGCACCCGGTAGATAAACAAATGCAGTAAGAGTGTTAGTTGTCGTATCAACTTTAAAACTGGTCATTTGCGGGTATTGAGCATCGTTATAGGTTGATTCGCCGTAGCTGTAATTCGCGTAAAGTGTTCCCATCGGCAGCAGGGGCTGATCATACTCGATCGCTTTTTATGCATAACCCTTAAAAACAATGAGATAAGAAATAGCTTGATTGATCCCGCCAATGTGATCAAATAGGTCACTTTTTCTTTGTCTTTTGACCTATATATGCTCAAACATCTCGATAACATTGCTGATTGCCGTTCCCATATAAATCAAGAACATGATGTCATTGACATCTGTTTTCTTGTGCTTAGTGCCGTCATCTCAGG
>NZ_JAKKSG010000033.1:0-40432 GCF_025653545.1 Shewanella sp. SW1
ATCATCCTGAGTGAACTGGCGTGCGCGCAGGCAACCATTTAACGAGCCTGAGGATTCATTACGGTGCACCAAGCCAAACTCAAATAGTCGCAGTGGCAAATCTCTATGGCTATGTACACCGCGCTTAAACAGCAAAATATGGGCAGGACAAGACATAGGTTTTAAAACATATTCATCCATGTTTTCCTTTCCGCCACCGAAAAACATGTTCTCTGCAAACATGTCCATATGCCCAGACGTTTGCCATAAATCCTTCTTCATAAAAACAGGCGTGTTCACTTCCTCAAAACCATTTCGGCGATACACCCGCCTCATGTGCTCTTGAATGTCTCGGAATAACGCCCAGCCATTCGGGTGCCAAAAAATCATACCCGGCGCCTGTGGTTCAGAGTGAAATAGGTCAAGTTGTTCTGCAATTTCGCGATGTGTTTTCATCATTCTCTCCTAAGTAAAATCTGAGCGAAATACAAAACCAAGGTATAAAAAAACCCTCTGGCGATTTCGCTCAGAGGGTTTTTTTAAAGACGCAAAAAACTACCCCCCGAGAATTCTCGTGGTGGTAGTGGTGGTGTTAATTGCGCTTACGTATATTTTTTTCATGCGCCAGTAATAACAAATCATCCCTATCGCAGCAAGCATTTTGTTTATAAAAAAAATAAATGGCAGACAAAATAAACGGCCATCCATAATGAATTATTAGACCGTCGCGGCCAACCTCTTTTACTCACAGTAAAAGGCACAGTTGAAGCCTTTTATCGTTAAGCTTTAGCGCAAAGAGCTGGATCATAACAACGGCCAATTAATATTGGCCGTTTTGTTTGCCTATTCTACTTCTGCGGCTAAACCATAGGCCTGGTAAATCTGTTTTACACGGCCCGATGCAGCCATATCAAGCAGCGCCCGATTAAGTTCATCGAAAATAGCAGCATGGGTAGAGTTACGGGACATACCAAAATAATGTTCGATCCGATTCGACTGACGGTAATCGGCATAGCTAAAACGATCGTAACCGAGATGCTTGAAGGCATTCTCAATGGCGGCACGATCGAGCACCACCATAGTGTCGAAACGCCCCATGATAAACATGCGAGCCATGTTTTCATCATCGGTAGACTCAATTTTACGTAGCGCGGGATCCGTATTAAAACGCTCAAAATAAACTGTGCCCCGTTTAACCCCTACAGTAAGCTGATACAAATCCTCATAGGACTTAATCCGTCCTTCCTCGCCGGCTTTTACGAGAAACAAAATATCGCGAGTCTGAGTGCCGATAGGACCAAGAAACCGTACAAATGCCTCTCGCTCTTCGTCTCGTATCGTGCGCGGCACAATGTCGACCGTGCCTACCCGCAACTCATGAATGCTGCGTGCAAAAGGACACGCGCTCCATTCGACGCGATAACCGACCTTAGCCGCCGCTTCCTCAAGAATATCCTTTAACGGACTCGTCATAGTATTAGTTCGCTCATCAAGCACCATCTCAGGAGGACGATGCCGAAAATCGGCACGCAACACGTTAGAAAAAGTAGCCGATTGCACCTCAGCGGCGACAATGATGCCCGCGAAAAAACCACAACCAAGTACACACAAAATTGCGTAAACAGAAGGCAACGAAACAAGGATACTTTTAAAATACATAGAGATACCCGCAAATTTATATGCTGCATTTAGCATAACTCAAAAAATCGAAAACTAAAGTGCATAAAACATTAAAATAAATGGCCATCCATAATGAATCCTTAGACCGTCGCGGCCAACCTCTTTTACTCGCAGTAAAAGGCACAGTTGAAGCGTTTTATCGTTAAGATGTATGCGTACTGATAATATCGGTACGACTGTTGATGTAGTGGCTAACAAGATGTAATCACTACACTCAAAGACTCATTATTTTTGGCATAAAAGTACTAGCAGCTAACGGATATGTACTTAGCAAGTTATAATGACAATACTAAACAAGGATGTAATGATGAATTCGAATCAATTAATACTTATCGGGCTGGGTTTGGCGATTATCATTTTCGTGCCGCTACTCTTACGCATTTTCACTAATCTGCTTATCCCATCTTCAGATAATAACTATCGCTACCGTAAACAAGACGCCCTATTTTCCAGTGCTGAACGCTCCTTTCTCGGGATATTAGATCAAGCTGTAGGCGAACAATTCCGAGTTCTGGGCAAAGTGCGTATCGCCAACGTTATCACCCCAGAAAAAGGCATGAACCGCAAACACTGGCAAATTGCCTTTAATAGAATTTCAGCCAAGCACTTCGATTACTTACTCTGCGACAAAAACACACTTAAAGTTATCGCCGCCATCGAACTCGACGATAAAAGCCATAAGCAAACACGTACTCAGCAACGCGACCTCCTCATCGAGCAAGCCTGCGAAAGCGCCAAACTGCCATTAATCCGCTTCGATGCCAAACGCAGCTATCAGCTAGAGCTTATTCGCAGCACTATACATGCAGCCTTACCAGCAAAAACTCACGCATCTGAAGAGTCGCCACTCATACTGACCGCGGACTAAACACAAACTAAATCAATGAACACTACACATCCTGAGTTTAAGGATGTTAAGCTTGACTCGATTTTTTACCCTTATGCTGCTTTTTGAATTCATGTACATCATGTAAGCGGGCAGCGCTTACTCGTCTAACAGCGCTTGAGATTTAAAGCGGCCTTTCCCAAACGCACCTTTAATACTTGTCTTCACGATTGGCCTTGCGAGCAATTTCTTCAATAAAACAAAGCATAAGCTAGCTAATACTACTTAGCAGCTCATTCTACTCGGCGAGCAACACGTCAAGTAACATGATTTCACCACAGTTCAAAGTATCAGCATTATTCGGGCAATTTAAAAGCTGTGCTAAAAAATGCAAAAAGATGTGGCTTTACTGGCTTAAATTACAACGGACTCAATTTACTCATGGAAGTAAAGCAGCTTTGACTGGCTTACCTCCATATTATTGATTATTTAAAGATATATTTAACCAAAATATCTTACTCGCCGATTATTCGCCTGTTAATGACGATTAAAAAAACCTGTTTCAATAATCTTATCCGCAAAAACTTTATGCACGGCAGTCGTTGGATGAGTGATCCCCCAAAACAGATACTTATCAGAGCCATAATAGGCACAATCTTTTGTTAAGCTGTGTGACAACAAATAATCCTTACTACTATCTCTATTGATATCTAAGCAAGCATCTGTGACATTAACAAAACCATACTCTTTAGGGTTTTGAATAATTTCATCGAAGATAGAATGAGCATCAAACAACACTAGATCTATACCTTTTGCTTGATACAACAGAGCCTGCTGTTTAATAAAACCATTGAACTCTTCAATTTTTGATTTTATTTTTACAATGTTTTCTTGAGTAGAATACTTGAACTGTGGTGCGCGCGTAGCATCGGGCAATGTGAATAAAATAATATGCTGAGCCCCGCCTTCATCAACTAAACGCTTTAACCCATCACTTAAGTTCTGACTCACATCTTTAACCTCACGATCATAATTCATGAAATCATTAAGGCCAATTTCAAGTGTAAATAACGTATTTGCAGGCTGGTAATTTTCAGCCTTTTTTAAATAATGAAAATAGGATTGTATTTGATGACCTAAACCGGGAATAATCTTATATTCATCAATACCTGCGGCCCCGCCAACAGACCAATTATACAGAGGAATATTCTGCGATTTAGCTAAATATTCCGGCCATACAAATCCATTAGAAAAATGCCCTAAAAACCAAGAGTTAGTATTTGGAAATCGCCACTCAGAACCATTAAATAGATTTCCCGTATCAGACAAACTATCACCAAATGCGATAATTTTGTTAATTTTATTCCCTTGTTCCGCCTTATCTTGCGTCCAGATAGTCTGATTAAATGACAATTTTTCATTAGCAGCAAAGAAGGTAATGTCTGCGACTTCGTTGCTTGAAACCCCTAATGTATCGACACTCCGTTGCATGATTTCATCTTGTGACGTCTCTGTATAAAACATATTTTTACCCGAAAGCTTATGTCTCCAAGCGCCTTGAATAGAATAATATTCATCACTGTCATTTTGCTTTGCCCATCTATGTTCAGTTGCAGGATTATTATGCGTTTGATCTAATCTATACCAACAACGAATATAAGTATGACTGTGACCAGCTTCCAAATGGTTATCTGGACCATCTGTCTCATCTATATCATCTATCTCATCGATATCCGCAGTTCTAAGCGTTTCCAATATGCTAGTTTGGCTCTCCATATCATCCCTAAACGTTTCATTAGCAGCCCAAGCAGCTGAAAAAGGTAGGGTTAATGAAAAAAATAATAAAGCCTTATTCATACATTTCCTTAACAAAAATAAAATCAACACATATAAATTGGCCATAAAATTAAAATTGAGAAACCTAGTAATTCAATAGACTAATAAGTTTTTTCACAGCCAATATCAGAATAAATATTAAGTATGGGAGAATAATGATAAAAAACTCAAAAAAATATTATAATTAGTATGTTGACGCTTAAAACTGGTCCGATGAGGCAATATAAAATATCCTTACTACGGGTAGTTATTTACATGAAGTGCTTAATCTTGTTTAACACTTGTGTAGATCGGCAAGTTTAGTAAGGAAAAATATCAGAATCTAAAAACGCGACGCGACAAATGATGCCTATCAGATCTTTTCCCCAGAGTAACTTGTATACAAGTTGTTATTTAAAATACGTTTTTGTGATAAAGCGCATTGATTAAACCGTATAGAGCGGGTTAAAGTGTGACCACTCAGGAAAATGCAGGGCAAACTCGAACTCAATCATCGAGCACGCCATTTAGGGAAGAAGAAGCAAATCAGCAATGTGCGCCCAAACTCTAAGCAGACAAGTCTGCCACCACTTTCCAAAATAATAAGTACATTTGATTAGCGGGTTATGTCATCGGGTTAACTATTGACTCGCATTACTTCAGGGACGTAAATGACCGATTTCAGTAACAGTATGTTATCCCTAGCGATAATACTCTCCAGCATGTTTGCCATTGTGGGTGTCATGTATGGTTTGCTGAAATATCGCGATGCAACCGTAAAACTACCCGTCGATCGTGAGCAACTCACCCGTATTCCCGCTTATGGTCTTCAGCAACAAATACAAGATCTGCAGATGGACTTAATCGGCTGCATGATGATGGGACTATTGATTGTTTGCCTTCCATTTGCCGCCAGCAGCATCCAAGCGCATATCACAGTCGGAAAATTCCCTTGGTTGTTCGCCTTAACAGGTTTAATAGGAGTAATTTACTTCGGCATTAAAACCTGGAAACTCTTTTCCAAGCTCATCAAATTACGCCTCGGCCATACAGCAGAAATTGCCACAGCCAATGAGCTCATAGGCTTACAAGCATTGGGTTATCAAGTGTTTCACGATGTCCAAGCCGACGGCTTTAATATCGACCATCTTGTCGTAGGCAAAAATGGCGTATTTGCCATTGAAACCAAAGGCCGCCATAAACGGAACAAAGACCTACTCCAAACCAATGGAACTGGCCCAGGCTCTGGTAAAAAAGGCTATCAAGTATTTTACAAAGACGGGCGCTTAAACTTCCCCTCGTGGACAGAAACCAAACCCATAGAACAGGCTGAACGCCAAAGTAAGTGGGTCAGCCAATGGTTAACCAAGGCCACAGGAACACCAGTATCCTCAACCCCAGTACTCGTATTCCCCGGCTGGTATGTCACCTGCCAGACAAAGCCACCGTTCCCGATCGTTAACCACAAACAATTAGTCGGCACGATCCCGAAACTTAAAACTCAAGATCTTACCAAGCAACAAGTCGACTCCATCATCTACCAAGTCGCCCAAAGATGCCTAAGTAAAAGCGAGGTGGGGAAATGATCAAGAAACAATTTCGCCAACCAAATAATTAATATTTAAAAAGAAATTGAAGGAACACTTATGAGTACCCGAAACTTAGTTATAACTCAAGAAATGAGAGATACAATAACTATACATAGCTTTATTTATCACATACTTAAAACAGACATCGACACTGTTGAGTATCTAACAGCAGTAACTCTTACTAAAGATCAAACTAAATTCTTTCAGGATATGATTGCCGAGTCTTCCAGAGGCACAAAGTACAGATTTTCAGATAAAGCTAATGCTCCTCTATATACCCAATGTTTAGCGTTATTAAGTAATATACATGATGAGACTATGTTTCTCGATAAAAGTGAATCAATAGCCCATAATTTTAAAGCGACTCACGATAAAAGAATGGCTGACGGCATTGTAGTAGTTACCACGTTTAGTATGGTAGTTAATACGCAAACACATAATTTTGTTGCAATATTAAAACTAGATTATAAGCCTGTTTTACAACAAATTAGAGATAAATCCGACCCAACAAAAGTCACTTTCCAAGAAATCACTGATTCCTTGTTAGAAGATAAAGCTGCAATTCAGAAAAGAGCAATTGTAGATATAGGCCAATCCTTTAATTGGGATGTTATCGCAGTAGAAAGAGGTAAATCTGTCTCTAAACAGGATACTGATATAGCTATAGGCGAACATTTTAAAAACTTCTTAAGTGTTTCATTACTTGAAGATAATAGTGTTGTTACACGAAAAGCCATTACACATGCCTCTAAATGGGCCCAAAAACACGCTGAATTAATTTCATCAGAAGTAAAAGCACGCGTCATTAGCTTTTTAGATGCCCATAATGAGCAAAACATAAGCATGGACGACATACGTGATTTACTTTGTGAAAACACAAACCAAAACACTAAAGCAATGTTAATAAACAGCTTTAACTCCTATATGGATAATGTATCACTGAGTGGTGTACAATTTACATCCAAGGCAAATAGTATTCCCAAAAGTGAAAAACGGACCAAGGTAAAAACAAACAAAAATGTTATACTCCAGTGGGAAGGTGAAATGATTGCTTCAGGAATAACAAAGGAAATTAAAAATGGCCAAACGATTTTTACAATTGTTGCAGATAATGTAAATGATATCAGTTAAAAATCTTTGCACTCAGCTTAATTGTTTAGAAGAGTTATCAAACTGCATCAATGAGAGCATTGACAGCTATTATATTAAGGGCTTTGCATCTGATGAAGTTGAAGTTATGCTTCTTCAGCTGTGCGATGTACTAGATGACGTAAGCTATCAAAATTATTTCACTATCAACATTGACAGTGAACGAGTGCAATTTTCAGATATACAACGTTTATTCGATAATCATTGCGCCGAGTTCGAATTAACTTTTGATAAAAAGTCATTTATTCAATCTTTATATTCTGGCGCAGGTGACATTAACGAGATCTTGTACATTTCGGCAAATGCATTTGTTAACAAAAATAATGGACTAGGTTTAGAAAATTCATTACAACAAGGGCAGATAAATCACGAAAGAAACACTAGAATACATGTTAATGGATTAAAAACATCTTTTGGAGGATCTAGATTAGCGATTATTCCTGTTGAAGATCAACTACAAAGAGTAGATTGGTTTTCTGGTAGTAGCTTACCCAATACAGAAACTATCCACCAAAATGTTCATATTATTAATACAAATTCAGTCAAAATTAATCCCCAACAATTTGAATTATCTTGGGGTGATATTGATGGTAGTGATGCAAGACCATTTAGAAGAGCTTTTGCAAAACAACTTTTTGTTACTTTATGCACAAATTACTATACTGACGATAAAGTAGAGTTAAAAGGTGTTAAGCATATTCAAGCCAATATTTTAGAAACTGACACCGAAATTAGCTCTAAGATGCTAGCTGCACTATCGGACTGTGTAAAGTGGTGTTATAGCAAAGAGGATACTGCAGTTCCTTTACAATTACTTATCGATAGACTTTCCCTTGAATGTACAGAAAGTTTATTTGACCTTCCAGCATCTACCTTAATAAGTGCCTTATCACAAGCAAAGAGCAATTATAAGTTTGTTATAGCAAAAAAAAGCGATGAATACCGAAAAGAATTAAAAGAAATATATAAAGACATTAAAACTGTTACTGATAAATTTGCTGAAAAATCACTTTCATTAGCATCAGAGTCATTAAAATCATTACTAACTATTGGTTTCATCTTTACTGCAGGAACAATCTCAAAAGCAATAGTTAACAATCAATTACTGCACTCTAAAGAAGGACAGTTACTTTTTAAAATTGTAGGGATTTATTTAGTTTTCAGTTTTTTAATTAGGTGGCTTAATTCGAGTGCTGATTTAAAAGTATCAGAACAGGCACTAAAAAGTTGGTCAAAAAAGTTACACGATCATATTTCTAGCCAGGAGATAGTTGATCTGATAAAAAAACAAACCTTCTGGTCTAAGATGTTTTATTGGTTTTCTCTCGCAATAGTGACTGCATTTCAAGTGAGTATTGCATACGTATTGTTTAATTCAGCTAGTACACTATTCATATTAGGGCTTTAATAACATAACAGTAACAATCTGAGTATTACTTAATAATTTAGAGAACACTAACTCACCACTAGCTATGTGTGCCACAATATAGTTTAGTGATTACAACTAAAAATAAAGATTTCGATGTGCAACTGGAATACCTATTTTATGTACTGCTGTAATTAACAGAGAAAGTAGTATTAATTTTATGCTGGAGCTCGATAAAATAACAAAAATCATTACAGCCGAACTCAATTGCTCGAAATAATTTATCAAGAGATGCCTCGTAGCCCCAGACACATAAATAAGCAACAATGATCCCCACAAATAACCAAGCAGACATAAGTACATAAGCCATAACACCTGATGAATTGGATATTGGTGCTTCAATTCCTTTTAAAAATGTATAAGTAAAACAAGCCCATAAAATACCGACCAACCATTTAAGTGCGCTTACTCTCGAGCGAGCACGATCTTCAAAAGGTTTAACAGATTTCTTTAGAAGTTCAATGGACTCTACACTGGAAAAGCTACGTTCCCCTAAGTGCTTCACTATAAAAGCTATAGTTTGTTGCGAAACACCATAGTCGCCATACATGCTTGGCATAGCAAAGACGACTAAAAAAAATGGTGAAATCATAGCGAGTAGTAAAATCCCTATTGCAGCATCAGTGTTAGCTATACCTAAAGTATTTATCAACCATGCCCCAAGTATCATAAATATAAACGATAAAAATGCCCAGACTGATGCATCTTTTATTTTTTCATTTATTCCCATTTGTAAAAATTTTGTAGGGAGCCAAAGTAGTCGTTTTATATAACTAAATAAATGAATATCACTGTCTATTTCTGACACAATGTGAGCTTCAACCGACCTCACTAATATGAGTGCCTCTGTAAATATTTGCATAATATTAAAACAAACCTCTTGATACTTTGTTATCCATTATAATATATAAAACACCCAGTTCAGCATAAACATGGGAAATAAAATACTGTTTTATAATAACTTTAACTTTTAGTTAATCATACTCAAAAATTAGAGCAAGCATTACTCATCATTCAACGGTTACACCAGATTAGGCATTGTTGCACCAGTGACCTTCTAAAACATGGATGTTTTAGTAGAGCCTACAAGGATGTATCTACGGCGAGTCACTGGTGTAACAGTGCGAAAGCCTGCGGCAGGCAATTGGGAAATGCCTTTGCCAAAAGCCATAATAAAGCTATTTCGCAGCACTAAATTCATCCGAAATAACATTCAAATCATTAATCACAGATATAAAGAATCGAACACTCATTTAAGATGAATGGCACAATTTAGCCCTTCTAAAGTAGAATGTTATGATTGAGGTGATAAGATACTGAGTCATGATCTTTCTATTCTAAAAGGTAAAATATTGTGAAAATGAGATATCAAGAAGGTGATATTTTTATTATTCCTACAGAGGGTAAATTTGCCATCTGCCAAATTGTTTTTGCCCCAAAAGGGAAGTTTAAGCAAGTCATAGGTTTCTGCGTCCTATTTCTACAGGATAATAAAGTTTTTAAAAGTGATGACGTACTTCGCCCTCTTCCTATCATGGATATGGGGAAAGAGATGAAAGTTATATTTACTGGGAATCAAAATGTAAAAAATGGTTCTTGGGAGATAATTGGACATGCAGACCTGACCGAAGATAAAGACGAGTTAAGGATCTTTAATTACGCAGGAGGGTTATATAAGGGAGAGGAAGAAATTAAACGAATCCCTGTCTCTGAGTATAATAACTATATCTCAATGGAGGTGTATGGTTTCGAGCTTGTTAATAGCTTATTGGCAAACCTGTAACACCTCCGTTTTATCAGCCAGCGTCTCGTATTTGGGAAATGTCAGAACAAGCATAACTCTGTACTAAACCGTTACACCAGAACAGGCATTGTTGCACCAGTGACCTTCTAACACATGGGTCTTTTAGTAGAGCCTACAAGGACGCTAATATTTAAATCTTTGGCGGAGTGTCACTGATGTAGCGAATATAAGAGAATGCGGAAGCCTGCGGCAGGCAATAAAAAAGCGACCTTTCGGTCGCTTTTTGATGCTTCAAATTCGCTGAAGCCAACTACACCATAATTGCGTTGCTGGCGAAGCTAATGCAAGGCGGATTGAAAGCTTTCGCGCGGAGTTGACTGCTGTCAAACTCTCTATTTCGAGCTATGCGAAAGCCTCATTCAACACCGCAGTAGCTAGCCTAAGCAGCAATTATTACTCGTAGTCTGATAATGGTGCACACGAACACATTAGGTTGCGGTCGCCATAGACATCGTCGATACGATTCACGGTTGGCCAGAACTTATTCGTGCGTACTGCTGCACTTGGGAACACGGCCACTTCGCGGCTGTATGGACGCGTATCAAACTCTGGGTCCATGATATCAGCCATAGTGTGCGGTGCGTTGTGCAGCGGGTTGTTGTCCACTGGCCATTCACCTGATTCCACTTTGGCGATTTCGGCGCGGATTGACACCATAGCGTCGATAAAGCGGTCCAGTTCAACCTTAGACTCAGATTCGGTTGGCTCAATCATCAGCGTGCCCGCAACAGGGAAGCTCATGGTTGGCGCGTGGAAACCGTAGTCGTTCAGACGCTTAGCGATATCCATTTCGGTCACGCCTGAGGCTTCTTTCAGTGGGCGTAGGTCGATAATACATTCGTGCGCCACGCGATCGTTACGGCCACGGAACAATACTGGGTAGTGTTCAGACAGCTTCTTCATCACATAATTTGCGTTTAACAGCGCAGTTTGGGTCGACTTTTTCAGGCCTTGTGAACCTAACAGCTTAATGTACATCCAGCTGATCGGCAGAATGCCCGCGCTACCGTAAGGTGCGGCAGATACGGCACCGTTGTTATCGCTTTCGCGGCCTGGTTTCACTACAACGTGACCCGCGACGAACGGCGCTAAGTGGGCTTTCACGCCGATTGGGCCCATACCTGGACCACCACCGCCGTGTGGAATAGCGAAGGTTTTATGCAAGTTAAGGTGTGATACGTCGGCACCGATAAAGCCAGGAGACGTTAAGCCAACCTGCGCGTTCATGTTAGCGCCGTCTAAGTACACTTGACCGCCGTGCTGATGCACTATGTCGCAGATTTCGCGGATAGATTCTTCATACACACCGTGGGTCGATGGGTAAGTGATCATGATGCAAGACAGGTTTTCAGCCACTTCGGCGGCTTTGGTCTTCAGATCATCTAAATCGACGTTACCTTGCTTGTCACAGGCAGTAACTATCACTTGCATACCGGCTAATTGCGCCGATGCAGGGTTAGTACCGTGGGCAGATTGCGGGATCAAACAGATGTTTCTGTGCGCATCGCCGCGTGACTCATGGTATTTCTTGATGGCTAACAGGCCAGCGTATTCACCTTGAGCGCCTGAGTTTGGTTGGATACACACAGCGTCGTAGCCTGTGATGTTCACTAACCAAGTCGACAACTCTTCAATCAACTGAGTAAAGCCTTTGGCTTGATCCAGTGGGCTGAATGGGTGCATGTTGGCAAATTCTGGCCAGCTTACGGGTAGCATTTCAACCGCTGCGTTCAACTTCATGGTGCAAGAGCCCAGTGAAATCATCGAGTAGTTAAGTGCTAAGTCTTTGCTTTCGAGACGTTTGATATAACGCATCATCTCGGTTTCGCTTTGATAGCGATTGAAGGTTGGGTGGCTTAAAATCGCATCTTGGCGCACGAGTGCCGCCGGAATCGATTGGCTACCTTGGCTAACTATTTGCGCGTCTAACGCGGCAACATCTAAACCATGGCCAGCACCTAAGATCACATCGAACAAGGCTTCGATATCGGTGCGCAACGTAGTTTCGTCTAAGCTCACGCCCACAATACCATCGGCATCGAAACGTAGATTCATTTCAGCAGCCAGTGCGCGTGCATTGACGGCAGCAACATCTAAGCCTTTGATGCTAACAGTATCAAACCAAGTGCTGTTGACTAAGTTCACGCCCTTCGCTTTTAAGCCTGTCGCTAAAATATCGGCGAAACGGTGAATGCGTGATGCAATTGTTTTCAGACCATCTGGACCGTGGAATACGGCGTAGAAAGACGCCATGTTCGCTAACAGAATTTGCGCAGTACAAATGTTGGAGTTAGCTTTTTCGCGGCGGATATGTTGCTCACGGGTTTGCATCGCCATACGCAGGGCGCGGTTACCACGGGCGTCCTTTGACACACCAATGATACGGCCAGGCATAGAGCGTTTGTGCTCGTCACGGGCAACGAAGAAGGCCGCGTGTGGACCACCAAAGCCCATTGGCACGCCAAAACGCTGGGCACTACCGAAGACCACATCGGCACCCATGGCTCCCGGTGATTTCAGTAACACTAACGCCATAATGTCGGCGGCAACGGTCACAACTACGTTTTTAGCGCGTAGTGTGGCGAATAATTCGCTGAAGTCAGTGATTTGACCGAAACGGTTAGTATATTGGAACAAAGCACCAAACAGCTCATGGTTAACGGCCTCAGATGCAGGGCCAACCACCACTTCAAAACCAAAACACTCAGCGCGGGTTTTCACTACGTCTAAGGTTTGCGGGAACACATCATCGGCAACGAAGAAGATATTGGCTTTTTTCGCTTTAGAAACGCGCTTTGCCAGCGCCATTGCTTCGGCAGCAGCAGTTGCTTCATCTAATAAAGAAGCAGAAGCCAAATCTAAACCCGTTAAGTCCATCGACACTTGTTGGAAGTTTAGAATGGCTTCTAAACGGCCTTGGGCGATTTCTGGCTGATATGGCGTGTAAGCCGTGTACCAACCTGGGTTTTCAAATACGTTACGCAGGATCACGTTTGGCACTTGAGTGCCGTAGTAACCCATGCCGATATAGCTCTTAAATACTTGGTTTTGTTTCGCTAAACCACGAATGTAAGCAATGCCTTCGGCTTCGCCGCAGGAATCACCAATGCTCAGATCTTGGCTTAAACGGATCGACTCAGGCACAATTTGCGCGGTCAGATCGTCCAGAGACTCAGCACCAACATAGTTCAGCATGGCTTGCTGTTGGCTGCTATCTGGGCCGATATGACGACGTAGGAATAAATCGTGCTGTTCTAACTGAGTGAGGGTTTGCTTGGTCATGATAAACCTTGTTCCAGATTTGCCGAAATTCAGAACTGTAGGGTACTGATTAACGGACTGTTGTTATGTCAATCTTGCGCTAAAACAAACGAAGCCCCTTAGGGCTTCGTTAGCGTCGACGATTATTCTTCGTCGATAACAGCTTGGTAGCCTTCAGCATCCAGCAGGGCGTCAACTTCTGATTCGTCAGAAGGCATTACGCGGAAGAACCAGCCTTCGCCGTAAGCACTGCTGTTAACGAGTTCTGGCGAATCTTCCAGCGCTTCGTTCACGGCAATCACTTCGCCAGAAATAGGGGCATAAATGTCAGACGCCGCTTTTACTGATTCAGCTACAGCACAGTCTTCACCCGCAGTCACAGTGTCGCCAACTTCTGGGAGTTCAACGAAAACCATGTCACCTAACAGCTCTTGGGCGTGCTCAGTGATACCTACTGTGTAGCTACCGTCTTCTTCCTTGCGGATCCATTCGTGTGAAGAGGCGTATTTCAGTTCTGTCGGAATATTGCTCATTGTTCTTGTTCCTTGTTCCGTTTTTTTAAAATGCTTGTTTACCGTTGCGCACAAAGTTTGGCGCCACTACTCTAACAGCCACACGTTTTTTACGCATTTCGACTTCCGCAGTATCCCCAATAGAACTAGGAACACGTGCCATCGCAATAGAATAGCCCAATGTTGGCGAGAAAGTCCCGCTGGTGATCACGCCTTGTTGCTCTACACCGGCTGCGTCAGTGAAAAATACTGGCATATCATGGCGTAACACGCCCTTTTCTTCCATCACTAGACCAACAAGTTTGCTGGTTCCGGCATCGCGAAGTGTTTCTAGGGCTTTACGGCCGATGAAGTCACGGTCGTTTGGTTCCCATGCAATAGTCCAGCCCATGTTGGCGGCCAATGGGTTGATGGTTTCGTCCATGTCTAAGCCGTAAAGGTTCATACCGGCTTCGAGACGCAGCGTGTCACGGGCACCGAGACCACAAGGTTTAACCCCTTGATCTAACAATGCTTGCCACAAGGCTTGGGCTTCATCTTCTGGGACGATAATTTCGTAGCCCGCTTCGCCTGTGTAACCCGTAGTCGCAATAAACAGTGAGCCTGCTTGCTTACCGAAGAAAGGTTTCATGCCTTCGATGGCGGTGTTTTGCTCGGCACTGAACACCGCAGCGGCTTTCGCTTTTGCGTTAGGACCTTGAACGGCAATCATCGCCAGCTCAGGACGCTCAGTCACAGTGACATCAAAACCTTGGGATTGCTTGGCGATCCAAGCGAGATCTTTTTCGCGGGTCGCTGAGTTCACTACCACGCGGTAGTTAGTGTCAGTGAGGTAATAAGTGATAAGGTCGTCGATGATACCGGCATTGTCATCTAACATACCGCTGTATAAGGCTTTACCTGGCACTTTAAGTCTAGCCACATCGTTCGCCAGCAACTTACGTAGAAATGCACCAGCGTCGCTACCTATCACATCAACCACAGTCATGTGGGATACGTCGAACATACCCGCGTCTTGACGCACAGCGTTGTGTTCTTCGATTTGTGAACCATAGTTGAGGGGCATATCCCAACCGTGGAAGTCGACCATCTTAGCGTTTGATTCTAAGTGCTTGTTAAACAGAATAGTTTTGTTAGCCATTGTTATCCCTTTTTGCGGCCTTTTTCAGGTCTCTGCCTAGTGTAGGGTGTAGATACTAGGGTCTAAAATGCGGCGAAATTATACCTTGCGTCACAAATTTGTATACAGGAGATTTTTCTAATCCGAAGCCATTGTCATTAGATTTTCTCATCTTCAACATGTAATTTTTTTACATGCGAAGGCCAGATTTGCGCAGCTTGCAGCCAAACTGCTGATATTGTCAGCAATTCTGATCACATTAGCGCAACCTAGGCTAACGGCACAACTTAGGCAGTGCCGACTTATTGCCCATGGCCTGTTGTATGAACACTGTTTTCAGCCCAGCGACATTATCAACGAGATTTAAGCCCAGATCGCGAATCGCCTTTTTGACTGGGTTTGAACCTTCGAATAAGCGTTTAAAGCCCTCCATCGCCGCGATCATCTCCATTGCATCGGCTTTGCGCCAACGTTCAAGTGCACGCAGCTGCGCATAATCGCCGATATCTTTACCCGCTTGCTGTAATTCGCTGATCACTTCGATAATGCTGGCCGCATCTAAAAAGCCAAGGTTCACCCCTTGGCCAGCCAGCGGATGAATAGTATGGGCAGCATCGCCTGCTAATACTAAACGGTGACGGGCAAAATGGCGGGCGTAGCGCATCCGTAATGGGAAAGCTTGGCGCTCGCTTTCCAGCTTGCAAATCCCTAAACGTCCGTCGAAAGCCGCGGTTAAGTTGCGCTCGAATTGCACTTTATCCATTGCCAATAATTCAGTGGCGCGCTCGGGCGGCACCGACCAAACGATGGAGCAGAGATTGTCTTCATACAGAGGTAAAAATGCTAGCGGGCCGTCCTGCAAAAACACTTGGCGGGCGGTGGCAAGGTGTGGCATTTCGGTACGAATAGTTGCGACGATTGCGTGATGGCCGTAATCCCAAAAGGTCAGCGGGATCTTGCATTGCTCGCGCACCCAAGAGTTGGCGCCATCGGCGGCTATCACAAGTGCAGCACTGACACTTTCTATTTCAGAATCGACGCCATTGGCAAGTGTCAACCAAGCTTCGCGCTCACCAAAGGCAATGCGCTCTATGCGTTGGTTTTGAATATGGGTGATATTGTCAAACTCACTGGCGCGTTTGGCGAGGGCAAAGCTAATGGCATCGTTTTCGATAATCGCGCCGAGACTGGTTTCGCTGATGCTGTTGGCATCAAAGGCAATTTTACCGAAACCGTCTTTATCCCACACCGCCATTTTTTGATAAGGCGTGGCGCGGGAAGTGTCTAAATAACTCCATGCCCCTAAGTTTTCTAACAAGCGCTGGCTCGCCTTATTGATGGCGCTCACCCGTAAACGTGGCTCGCCGCTCACGGCCTCAGTGTGGCCCGCATCGATAACGACGACATTCAGATCGGCCTGCGCCAATCCAATCGCGGTGGCGAGTCCCACCATGCCGCCACCCACAATGGCGATGTCATAGGCTTGTGAACTTAACATGGGTACATCCTTTTCGCGTTGCGATACCAGTAAATTGCTGAGTTATTTCCAGCCCATTGCCTTTTGAGCGACGGGGGTTTTCAGTGGCGGAAACCAAGACAAAAGCCTTAATCCTAAGTTACGACCCAGCGCCATCGGCCAATATTGGTTTGAAAAGCCACGGACTAAAAATTCGATATTTCGGATAGTGCTGTTTCTGTCGTGCTCGCGGGCATTAAGGTACGCATGGGTCACAGCGGCGGAGCCAATATCGTCACCCTGCGCGAGCGCCGTTTGGATTACCTCGAGCAAACTCACCACATCCCTCAACCCTAAGTTAAACCCTTGCCCCGCAATCGGATGCAGTGTCTGCGCCGCATTGCCGATAAACACACATCTGTGATGAATTGGCCTTGGCATATAAGACAAATTAAGCGGATACGCATGGCGCGCGCTGACATCGATAAACGTGCCCGCACGATAACCAAAGGCCTGTTGCAGCGCCGCTAAAAACTCGGCCTTAGGCGCGTCTTGCATCTGTTTAGCCCGAGCATCATCTAGCGCCCACACGAGAGATAAGCGAGGTTGACCTTGAATATCGGCCATAGGCAATAACGCTAAGGGACCTGTTTGAGTAAAGCGCTCATAGGCCAAATGTTGATGCGGCTTGTCGGTTTGAATATTGGCAATAATCGCGGTTTGCTCGAAGGCCACTTGGGTCACGGGCAAAGCAAAACTGCTGCGCACTTTGGATTGCAGACCATCGGCGGCGACCACGAGTTTTGCTTGAAGGCGATCGCCCGTGTCGAGCACTAAGGTGTGGCCTTCTATGGCGGGTTCCACTTGGGCAAGCTTGGCGGGGCAATAGAGTTTTACCTCGCTCTTGTTCAACTCGTTAAACAGCACTTGGCCAACTCGTTCAAGCTCAACCACTTGGCCTAGGGCATCTAAATGAAACTGCGCGGCATTGAGCTCTGTCATGCCAAAGTGGCCGCGATCCGATACATGGATATTTTCAATCGCCGTGCCCAAATGGGCGAGCTTTGGCCAGAGACCTAAACGGGATAATTCGAAAATAGAGCCGTGGGCGATAGCGATGGAGCGAGCATCGAATCCGGGGTGTTGTTTATCGGGAAGATGCGCCTCGATTAAGGCGATGGAAAGTGGCTTAGCTGCGGATAAAGAAAGACGCGCGAGAGCCAACGCGAGCGTCGCCCCCGCCATCGCACCGCCTACAATCGCGATGTCGACGTGTTGAACTGAAGTATCCATGTGATTTGTGGCCGTCATGGGGATCTCATTCAAGCTTTGGCATGGCACTAAAGCATGTAAACATAAGAGATGTAAACATCAGTGCTATGCACTCAAAAACACCAGTGCTATGGATTCAAAGGCAGGTTTGCCCGCCTTTGATATCAAATGAAGCCACTACTGCGTTAACTTATTGAACATTAAACAACTGCGGTAAATTAATGTACAACCGCAGTATCGTCAGCCTCACCATGGGGAAGCTCAGGACCAAACTCCGAGTAACACATGATGGCTGCAATACGTACAAACTCGAGTAATTCAGTGTAAGCGGCTTCGGATTCTTCATCGTCGGCAACATCAAATTCCACTTGGGCAATTTCCGCCAAGTCTTTGATCACTTCACGTACTTCTGCCGAGGCTTGATTCAGTTTCGGCTGAATAATCGCCATGCCAGTCAAAAAACTCTGGGTCCACAGGGACAAGGCTTCAACACGTTGGCTGAGCGGCTCTTCTTCTTCGGGCAACAGCGGCATGAAACCAAATTCAAAATCCACTAAACGCGTCACTGAATCGTTAAACAAATCACACACTAATTGGTGCAACTGCGCTGGCAAAGGTTGACCATCGTTCATCAGGTCGAATAAAGGCTTGATCCAAGTGTCGCCAGTTTGCTCTACACCACCGCAGATTAAACCGACTAAAGCACCGTGAACTTCTACCGGATGCTGGCCGATTTCAGCCGCATCTAAGGCGAGTTTTAAGCTGTCGATACGTAACGAAGGAGGGGTTGCCATATCAGATCCCAATAAGATTTTTCCAGCAGCAATGCTAGCAGAGATAAAGACTTGAACCAATACTGAATCCCAATAATGGCGAAATCGGCCACGCCCTGATAAAAAACTATCCAACTGCTCACACAAACAGCAAACAAAACCGTCAAAGACCAATCCATTTGCGGCTTACCTTGCACTTTTAAGATCAGCCCTATATAGTCCGCCCTAAGAGGCTAACGAAAGGATCACCCGCGACATGAGTAACAGTGCTGTTGAAATTACCCTACTTGGGCGCACCTACTCTATCGCTTGCCCGAAAGGTCAAGAGGATGCCTTACGTACGGTAGCGTTGGGAGTTGAACAACAACTCAGTGCGTTAAAAACCCGAACCAATAGCCTAAGCCGTGAAGAAATTGCGATCATGGCGGCGCTGAATATTGGACACGAGTTGTTCCAAGAAAAGCAAAAAAATAAGCACTACATGCAACAGATGGACGACAGGATCAGCTTGCTGCAGTCGACCCTCGAAAGTGCCTTAGTTGAGCGTTCAACTAAATAGATTTAAACTGTGCACCTTAGTGATTTAACACTCATTGAGTTAAACCAACTGACGCACAGTGAATGGCTAAACTGGCTTATTTAAATAAACCAATGCTTTAGCGATTCAATACCGTTTTGCTCCCTGGGATGCATGCCAACTGGTAATGTCCCTGTGCCGATAATTTTTATCTCAGGGTGAATGCTTTACTGACATTGTGCATGCTCGGCTTGTACCGAGAAGCCTTAGGAGGTAATCATTTACCCGCCTTGAACCTACGGTTCAAGGGCTACACCGGTAGCGGCATTCTGGGGAGCATCTTAATTCTATGTCTACATCTTCCAAACTTTCTCATTTGAATCCCCAAAGCGACACGGCGCAACTTGCCGTAGAAGTCGCTGATGCCGTAGATGTCACAAACTATGCGGCAAATATCGCACTCCATACAAAAGAAAGCCGCAATCTGTTACGCAAAGCCATTCGCACCGCCCGTAAATCTCTCTCCGAAATAGAACAAACCCAAGCAAGTTTAAACGCCTGCCAGCGAATGCTCGATGCATTGCAGGCCAACAAAGCGCAACATGTAGCATTATATCTCACCCACGATGGCGAACTCGCCACGCCACCGCTGATCGCTGCGCTGTGGCAAATGGGCATAAACACCTATCTGCCTAGGTTACATCCCTTCAATGCCGGACAATTATTATTCCTGCATTACACCGCAGACACCCCCATGCAACCCAATCAATTCGGCATCTTAGAACCTAAATTAGATGTGCGCGCCATTATCCCAGTGACAGAGTTAGATATTGTTATCACACCCTTAGTGGCTTTTGATTTAATGGGAAATCGTATGGGCATGGGCGGCGGCTATTACGATAGGACACTGGCGAACTGGCAGCTTAAAGGTAAACCTTTGCCTATGGGTTACGCCCACGACTGTCAGCAAGTGACAAATTTACCCTGCGAGTATTGGGATGTGCCTTTACCGTTCATCATCACCCCAAGTCGGGTACTGACGTTTTAAAAGAAGGATCTAGAAGCTAGGGCGCTTCGCTGCTAGAAAAAGCAGAGCGTCGCTCCATAACTGCTCCTGCACTCTTTCTATTAAAGAATTCTACCTCCTGCATCTGACCACTATGGAGGGTGAAAATGTCATATTTGGTATGAAAAAAAATAGATCATGCAGTCGTTCGCTCCTTCTAGAATCTAGAGCCATGCAGTGGCGTTCTAGAGCCTTCTCTACCTTAAATGCCGGCCACCATCAACATTATGGCAACGACCGGTGACGTAGCGGCTATTCAGAAGATATTCCACTAAATCGATAATTTCCTCATTTCCCGCCTCTTTCGGCAACAGCGCTTTGGCTAATGTTTTTTGCTGATAGGCAACATCATCTCCTGCATTAAATAGGATCATCGCAGGCGCAATCGAATTCACTTTGACCTCGGGCGCAAATTTGGCGGCAAAGGATAGCGTCATATTGTGCAGCGCGGCTTTACTGGCGGCATAGGCGATATGCTTCTGACTGCCCTTCTCTGCCACATAGTCAGTAATATGAATCACATCACTGCCGCCGATTTCATCGCCAGCAGCCGCACGTAGCTGCGCCTCTAAGGCCAAGTTCAACTGATAGGGTACGCTCACATGCACTTGCATCATGCGCTGCAGCACTTGGCTCGGCGCAAAAGTGGTACTCTTTAAAGGCTCATTCTTTGTAAGAACGGTATCCGGCAGCCAATCTGAGGCATTGTGAATAATGGCGCGAATTTGCGGCAATTTAGCTAACTCATTAATTAAGGATCGCACTTGGGCATCGTCATAAAAATCACAGGGATACAGAGTCGCACCTAAAGCGTTAAGCTCATCGATGCTAGCGTAATGGCTGCGATAAGTACCAATCACACGCTGACCTTGGGCGAGAAAATGTTTAGCTAAGGCGTAACCTATGCGTTTACCCACGCCTGTGATTATGATGGGAGATGTCATACCTATCCTTTTGAGTCGTTATTGGTCAGGTTTTACCTTGTTCGCTTAAAAATCAGCAATCAAGTTAAACTGATGAATAACCAAGATGTTACTGCACTCATTTGAATTTAACCTAACAAAAAGCCAAATGAGATGCTGATCCGTTCTACAATCGCTTCGATCTAAAACCCTTTCTTCTGCGTATAGGGTAGAAGAGAACCAAGCTTAAGTACTCAAGCCAAGAGCTTAGACCAAGTATTGTGATCAAGTCATCAGAGGTAATACCGATGGAACTGCGGATTTTTTACGATGGAAATTGTCCATTATGTAGCGCCGAGATGCGCCAACTGAAAGCGCGCGATCCGAAGAACTTGATTGCGCTTGAGGATTTAAATGCGCCAGACTTTAGTGAACGCTTCAGCCATATCAATAAAGACTATGCAAATACGATTCTCCATGGCGAAACCGCAACGGGCGAAGTGTTACTCGGGTTAGATGTCACCTGTAAAGCGTGGGCACTGACAGGAACACGCACTTGGATCCAACTATTACGCCTGCCCGTGATAAAAACTGTCGCCGATTGGACTTACCTGCGCTTTGCTAAACACAGATACCGCATCTCCTATTTACTGACGGGTAAAGCCCGCTGCGATGATAACTGCCAAATTCCCACTAAGCGCCGCTGATCGACTGAATTCGCTTGGAAAAATGTAAAACCCAGGCATAAAAAAACGGAGCTCATTGCTCCGTTTTTAATTCGTCATAATCTAAAAAGATTATCCGAAATATTATTTAACGAAATCAACGCCTAGTTTGATATCGCCTTTCAGCGTATCTAACATAGAATCACGAGCGTTAGCTTCGAATGCACTCACTTCACCGTAAGGCAGTACTTTTTCAATACCATTTTTGCCTAACAGCACAGGTTGTGCGAAGAATTCTGCATGCTCGCTGCCGCCGTCAACATAGGCGCATTCAACGATGTTAGCTTCGCCTTGCAGACCACGAACCAGAGACAGACCAAAACGGCAAGCCGCTTGACCCATAGACAGAGTCGCGCTACCGCCACCGGCTTTAGCTTCAACCACTTCTGTACCCGCGTTTTGGATGCGAGTCGTCAAACTTGCCACTTCTTCGTCAGTGAAAGTCGCGCCTTCAACTTGAGACAGTAATGGCAGAATGGTCACGCCGCTGTGGCCGCCGATCACATTAACTTTAACGTCAGCAACGTTCAGGCCTTTTAATTCGGCGATGAAAGTTTCAGAACGGATCACGTCTAGAGTCGTGATACCGAACAGACGGTTTTTATCGTAAACACCCGCTTTTTTCATCACTTCTGCAGCGATAGCCACAGTCGTGTTAACTGGGTTAGTGATAATGCCAACCAAAGCCGTAGGGCAAGTTGCCGCTACTTTTTCGATCAGGTTGCGAACGATACCGGCATTGATATTGAACAGATCTGAACGATCCATACCAGGCTTACGTGCAACACCAGCAGAAATTAGAACAACGTCAGCACCCACTAGGGCAGGCGTTGGATCTTCACCAGCAAAACCTTTGATTTCAACAGCAGTTGGAATGTGGCTCAAGTCAACCGCAACACCCGGAGTTACCGGTGCGATATCATATAGAGACAATTGTGAACCCGCAGGCAATTGAGTTTTTAACAGTAGGGCAAGAGCCTGGCCGATACCACCAGCAGCACCAAGTACAGCAACTTTCATAGTTATCTCCGTTATTTCTCGGATATGTGTGACATGGATCTAATTTGCGTTGGCGTCACATTACTGGAATGTCACAACAATTTCAATTATCCCTTAGTCGTGGGACAAAAGAATTCCGGAATAACGCAGAAGCAATGTAGAACAATTACTCAAATTGGGATTTTTACGCCCCCTACAAACACTTAACCACTGAGAGCTAGTGAATTTTTATTCAACCAATCTGGTTATTTGTTGACAATTTTTCTAAAAATATTCAAAATGGGCCTGTTTTTTTGAATAACGAATAATAATATTATGCAAACGACCAAGAATCAGGATGACCTTGTTAGAATTTTTAAGTCGATTTTAAAAGAAGAGCGCTTTGGCTCTCAGAGTGAAATCGTCACCGCCTTGCAAGCTGAAGGCTTTGGTAATATTAACCAATCAAAAGTGTCACGCATGCTCAGCAAGTTCGGCGCAGTGCGGACTCGCAACGCTAAGCAAGAGATGGTGTATTGCTTACCAGCCGAATTAGGCGTACCCACCGCGGGTAGCCCGCTGAAGAATTTGGTACTCGACGTCGATCACAACCAAGCTATGATCGTCGTGCGAACTAGCCCAGGTGCCGCGCAGCTGATTGCCCGTTTATTGGATTCTATCGGTAAACCAGAAGGCATTTTGGGTACGATTGCCGGTGACGACACTATCTTTATTTGCCCATCGAGCATCCAAGATATCGCCGATACCTTAGAAACCATCAAATCTTTATTCAATTACGCAGAATAAAAAAACAGGTCAGTGAGCTGACCTGTTCTATTTTATCTGTACATTTTGAAGTGCAATACCGCGCTGGTTATTTGGCCATTGTCCCGATTACGTTACACATTCAAGCACAATATCTAACTCACAATATCTAACTCAACTATAACGATATCAGTAAGCCACACTGATGCGCTGGTTTGGGTGAGCGCCCTTTTCGGCTTCATCTATCATGGCTTTTGCGTAATCTGTAACAGAAATGCGGCTGCGACCATTGGCATCGGTAAAGAAGCTGTCGCCACCAAGACGGTACGGGCCTTCACTCTCACCGGGATAAATCTCAGCCGCTGGGCTCACAAAGGTCCAATTGATTGCCGTTTGCGCCGCACGGAATACCTGCAAAGCTTCACCCTGAGCTAACGCCTCATCTTTATATGCTACGGGGAAATCTGGGCTAGAGACCAGCGTCACACCCGGCGCTACTTCTAAACTCCCAGCACCACCGACCCACAATAAACGTGGCACGTTAGCGTTAGGCAGTACATCCAGTAAATGCTGAACCGTACTCGCCACTAGACCATGATTTTGTTGGGCGCGGCCACCAACGGCGGCAATCACGACATCTACGCCAGCAAAAGTATCGGCGACCAATGGCTGCTCTAAATCCACGGCACGTACTGCCACGTCAGCCACGGATAACTTGCTTGGATCACGCACTAACGCTGTCACTTGATGTCCACGACTCTGTGCTTCTTTTAAAATTGCACCACCAATCCAACCCGTTGCACCTAAAATTGCGATTTTCATTTCATTGTCTCACTCAGATGATTTACATTGGATCCAGTTTACTTGCAGTTTTTCACCTAATAAACATCAATAATTGAGCATGATTGTTTCAATATAGGATACTAATGTGGATAAAATTGCCGCGATACGCAGTTTCGTCGAAGTCGCAAACTGTGGCAGCTTTACCAAAGCTGCCGAACATTTAGACCTCAGCCGCCTGCAGGTTTCCCGTCATATACAAGAAGTGGAGCAGTGGTTGAGTTTACGCTTATTACACCGCACCACGCGCAGCGCCAGCTTGACTTTGCAGGGTGAGGAAGCGCTACAATTTTGCCAGCGGATCTTAAGTGAAGTTGCTGCCATGGAGAGCCGTGCCCACAGCCATAACAGTGAACTGGTAGGCAGTATTCGTATCGCTACGCCTATTGGCCTTGGGCAGCACAGTCTGTTTGATGTCGTCGATCGCTTTATTAAAATTCATCCTAAGGTCAACATTCAACTGGTGATGTCGGACAGTTTTGCGCAATTGGTAGATGAGCGAGTCGACGTGGCGCTACGTTATACTGAGCAGCCCGATGAGAATCTCATAGCTCGGCGTTTGATGACCATAGATGCGGTACTTTGCGCGGCGCCGAGCTATCTTGATAGCGCAACGCCACTCCTCGAACCCATTGATCTGTTGGCCCACAACTGCCTCATACACTCGGCGCAACAAAACTGGCCTTTTCTAAAAGAACTGCAAGCTGAGCACGTCAAAGTTTCAGGGAATCTTAGGGCTAACGATATGGGCGTGCTGGTGAGTGCAGCGCTACGTGGACATGGCATAGTGCGGTTACCCTGTGACTTGGCTAACCAATACCTTGCCAGTGGTCAGCTCAAAGAAGTCTTACCCGAATTTACGACACCAGGCCAAACCCTGTGGGCGGTATATTTGTCCCGCAGTTATCAGCAAAATCTAGTGCGCGCCTTTATCGATTTCACCGCCCTGCAATGGCAGCTCGATATCAAAAAATGGGTTCCCGCGCATTAGCATAAAAAAACGCACTTAGGCGTTAGCTTAAGTGCGTCTCGATTGATACTAATTCGGCTTGATTATAGAAAGCTTATTCGTCGAACTGCAGCATAAAATCCAGTGCGGGGGCAAAGAAAGATGAACCTGTCATCGCCTTAGTAAAATGCATCAAGTGATCATGATTGCCTTCGCCATCACCAAACATCATGCTATGCAGCATCTTTTCAAAATGTTCTGGCGTGCGGCAGTTAGAGATAAACATTAATCCCTGCTCCTTCAGCGAACCATAGGGCATACTCTGACGCAGGATCTCCATTGACTTACCATCGGCATCTTTAAGATTAACGCGCTTGATATGGCTGGTCAGTGGCTTATCTTCAGATTCATACTCGATATTATCTTGCTTAGTACGGCCGATAATATCCTCTTGTTTTTTAACTGGTAACCTATGCCACTTACTCAAGTTATGGGCATACTTTTGCACATGAATATAGCTGCCACCTTTAAACTCAGGATCCTCATCACCCACAAGTGCCACTTCCTGGCGGTGGCGCCCCTTAGGGTTTTCGGTGCCATCGACAAAACCAGTCAAATCACGGCTATCCATAAATCTAAAGCCACGCTCTTCTTCAACTAACTCCACTAAATCTTCAAACATTTGGCTGATTTCATTAGCCACTAAATGCAGAATATCGTAACGATCACTGCGAATATGCACGAATAAATCATATTCAATTGCAGGCGCTTCACGACTGCCCACTTGCATCGCAGGGAAAGGTTTAAGCAGTTCTGGGCGAGCAGTAGGATAGAGGCTATCCCAATAATTAGCACCAATACCAACAAAACCATTGAATGCACTGTCGGAATATTGATCTGTCAGCTCATAAATATACTGCGCAACGTTGGCAAGACAGGGACGTAATTGCGACTCGACATTGTCATTGGCATTAAACATCAAATAGACACTGTGTAGGTTCCCCTCTGCACACACACCCAACTGTTCACGCGGCATATTTTGAATATCCATTTGGTTATCACCCTTTTTCTAAATTCATTTTCGGCAATATTATCCGCAACTTTACCTAAAAATGACATTAACTAACGCACAGTTTGCTCTGATCTGTTTATGATAATCCCAATTGCGGAGCATTATCCCACCCCAGACCCTTAAACATAAAAATTGACGAGACCATTAAAGTCTCGCCAATCAGTTAAATCGAATCAATGACGTCAGGTTCACTCAGTGTTGAGCTTACCTTAGCATTTATCTTAGTGTTAATAGCCTGCGGCGTGACCATCCTTGCGACTCTCAGAGGCCGCACGATATACGCCGGTTTCGGCATTGAATCCAATGGCTTGATAGCCACCAAATTCCCCAAGTCCATCACGCAGCACATGGCCTTTCTTAATCAACTCACGACGAGTTTCTACCGGAAAACCTGATTCCAGACTGACGTAGCCGCCATCCTTCATCACTTCGCCTGTGGGCTCGGTTGACCCCATATGCAAAATTCTGGGGGCATCGCCCGCTTCTTGCAAGTTCATTTTAAAATCAATCAGATTCATTACAATCTGCGCGTGCATTTGTGGCTGAGTCGCGCCGCCCATCACCCCAAAGCTCAGCCAAGGTTTACCGTCTTTGGTCACAAAAGCCGGAATAATGGTATGGAATGGACGCTTGCCCGGTGCGTAGGTATTAAAACGCCCTTCCGTTAAATCAAACATTTGCCCGCGGTCTTGCAGCACAAAGCCGAGATCCGGTGGTGTCATCCCTGACCCCATACCACGGTAATTACTCTGAATGAGTGACACCATGTTGCCATCTTTGTCAGCGGTAGTCAGGTACACAGTATCGCCATGTTGCAACGCTGGATTACCCGCATCGACACTCTTGGCGGCTTTTGTAGGGTCAATAAACTTAGCGCGATCATAGTTATATTTCTGTGAGATAAGCTCAGTAACGGGCACTTTATTAAAGGCCATGTCGGCATAAAACTTAGCTCTGTCGGCAAAGGCGAGTTTCTTTGCTTCGACAAATAAATGAACATATTCAGGACTATTAAAGCCCATGGCAGCCACATTAAAGGGTTCCATGGTTTTTAAGATTTGTAGCGCCGCAATGCCTTGACCATTAGGTGGCAGTTCCCACACATCGTAACCACGGTAGTTCACCGAAACGGGATCTATCCAGTCGCTAGTATGGCTCGCTAAGTCATCATAACTTAAATAACCACCTTGGGATTTCATGTACTTATCAATACTTTTGGCAATATCACCTTTATAGAAAGCATCGCGGCCGCCCTTGGCAATTTTCTCATAGGTGTTAGCAAGCGCGGGATTTTTAAAGATTTCCCCTACGGTAGGCATCTTACCATTAGGCATATAGGTTTCTTTAAAACCGGGGAATTTAGCCAGTTTTTTACCACTGCCATCAAGGTAATAGGCAATCAACTCTGACACAGGGAAACCATCACGGGCGTAATGAATTGCAGGCGCGAGGTTATCGGCCATAGCTAATTTACCAAACTTATTATGCAGCTCGTACCAACCGTCCACAGTGCCCGGTACAGAAACCGGCAAAGGTCCAAGCGGCGGTAAATAGTCTAATCCGAGGGATTTAAGCTTTTCTAAACTTAAGGATTTGGGACTGCGCCCCGATGCATTTAGACCATAGAGGCGTTTATCTTTTGCGCTCCAAACGATAGCAAATAAGTCCCCGCCGACACCCGAGCCCGTTGGCTCGACTAATCCTAACATAGCGTTAGCGGCAATCGCTGCATCGACCGCACTGCCGCCCTGTTTGAGTATATCAATAGCGACTTGCGTGGCTAAAGGCTGACTGGTCGCCGCCATCCCTTGGGTTGCATACACTTCTGATCGCGTTGCGAAGGCTTTACCTGTGATCCTATCCATGGCCATCACTCCTGAAGACGATATTGCCGTTGCTACAATAACGAGGGTGCAAATTGAATTTATTGTTTTTATCATAATTCCTCCAAAACCGGAGGATAAAAGTAGCAAGGATGGTCGAAAATATCACCAACCAATACCGCATAGACCCAAGTTTAACGTAAGCAAAAATGTCGTACTTTAGTTGGCTATGCTATATCAGCATTGAATAAATACTCATCGCTTAGATTGGGTCCCCACAGTTTGAATATGCTGAAGATTCAAACAGCACAAGCGAATGCGGCTCAGTCGTTACCCCAACCTTTTGACCGATACTTAGCTGCATCATTTGGCTACGCACCTCCACATAATAAGCATGGGAAGCGGCCTCAATTTTGACCCAATAATGACAAAAGGCGCCTAAGAAACGTCGCTCAGTGATAGTACCAACGCCCTGTTCATCGGCGCTGAGCGTCAATTGCTGTGGTCGCAAGAATACTGTTCCGCTGAACTCGCTCGGCAAATTTAATGGCGTGAGGCTCGTTAAATGACCTATGGGAGTGACAACACTGTGCCCATCAAACACTGCTGCAGGTAAGTAATTACCGCTACCTAAAAAGTCCGCCACATAGCGGCTGTTTGGGGCGGCATATAAAGCTTCGGCACTACCATGCTGCACTATGATGCCTTGATTAAAGATGGCTAAAGTATCTGCAAATACAAAGGCTTCATCCTTGCTATGAGTAACAAACACCGCGCTGACATTACGCTGTTTTAAGATGCTGCGAATTTCCGCCATCATCTCGTAACGCACTTGGGCATCAATATTAGAAAAAGGCTCATCGAGCAGCAATAATTGCGGCTCATAGGCAAGTGCCCGCGCAATCGAAACTCGCTGCTGCTGACCGCCAGATAATTCATGGGGATAACGCTGTGCCAACCCTTCAAGTTTGACCAAGGCTAGCATTTCATCCAAACGTGCCTGACGTTCTGCGCCCGACAATCTAGCCACCCCAAAGAGGATATTTTCCGCCACAGTCAAATGAGGGAAAAGCGCATAGTCTTGAAAAATCATGCCGATGCCGCGCTGCTCACTAGGTACAAACTGGCTATTGCCACTCACTATGCGGCCATTAATCTGGATTTCACCTTGGCTTATGGCCTGTAATCCAGCAACCGCACGTAATAAGGTCGTCTTGCCACAACCGCTTGGGCCTAACAACGCCAGGATTTCCCCTTGAGCGAGCGTTAAACTCAAACCTTTAAGTACTTGCTGGCCCTGATAATCGCTATGAATTTGCTTAAGCTTGAGCGTACTTGTCATCAGCTGTGATGCTCCAATGAACGGTTTAAATAAATAAGCGGCACTAAACCCACCAGTACAATCACAATAGCAGCTAATGCGCCGTGCTCGAGTTTTTCATCGGACGCAAACTGGAATACATAAGTTGCAAGATTCTCAAAGCCGATAGGCCGCAGCAATAACGCAGCGGGCAGTTCCTTCATGCTTTCGATAAACACCAATAAAGCACCCGCAAACAATCCCTTAGCAAGTAAAGGCAAATGCACCCGCCGCAAAAGTTGCCTAGGAGTTTGCCCCATGGTCAGGCTCACCATGTCTAGCGATGGCGAGATGCGTTTATAACTGCTTTCAACACTGCCAATCGCAATTGCCACGAAACGTACACAAAAAGCAAAAATCAATGCCATCACACTGCCTGTAAGGATAAGACCAGGACCTGCTATGCCGACAAGATCCGCCAGATCGTTAATCGCAAAATCTAACATAGTTAAAGGCACTAATACCCCAATAGCCAGCACAGTGCCAGGTAAGGCATAGCCCGTCGAAGCTAACCGTGAGGGCAAAGCATCACTCTGTCTTGGGCTTATCCGGCGAACGAACATAAGCAGTAAGGCGATTAAGCAACAGAGTAAACTGGTGATCAGCGCTAGACTGAGGCTGTTAAGACTCAATTGCCAAAAACTCTTATCCCAGCTTTGTTCAAAGTAACCAATGGCATAGGATAATAAAATCCCGAAAGGTAACAGAAAGGCTAATAGCAATAGCATGCCGCAAAAGCTGAGTGCGACCAAGGTTTGAGTCATCGAGAGTCGATACAAGTCAGTGGCTTGTATTCGTGATTGTTTTTGGAATAACTGCTGTTTACGACGGGCAAAACGCTCAAATCCAATCAGACTAAATACCACCAGCAAGATAATCGCCGATAACTTAGCGGCGGCGGTCAAATTGCCATAACCCAACCAAGTGTCGTACACGGCTGTCGTTAAGGTAGGCACGGCAAAATAGTTAACCGTTGCAAAATCAGCGGCCGTCTCCATCGCCACTAAAGCCACCCCAACGGCGAGCGCAGGCCTTGCCATAGGCAAAGATAAACGCCAAAAACTTTGCCACGGTGAACAGCCCATAATGCGCGAAGCATGTGCCAAACTTAAGGATTGCTCCATAAAAGCGGTACGCGCCAAGAGATAAATATAGGGAAACAATACCAGCGACAACATACACGCCGCGCCGCCTAAGGTACGAATATCGGGGAAGAAATAATCCTGCGGTGAGTCCCAGCCAAATATCGAACGAAGACCGCGCTGCACTGGCCCCGCATAATCGAGTAAATCGGTATAGACGTAGGCGACAATATACGCAGGCATAGCGAGGGGCAATAATAGCGCCCATTGCAAATATCGCCTGCCGACAAATTCACAACGAGCCATCAACCAAGCGCAGGGTAAAGCGAGTAATAACGCCCCCAGACTCACCCAGAAAATCAGCAATAAACTGTTAATGATATATGTCGGCAGAACCGTTGCCATCAAGTGCCCAAACACGGCTTCGTCAGGCTGAAAAGCTTGAAATATCAACGCAAATAGTGGCAATACCAGCAAGGCAGCCACGGCATAACCAGCAAGCGACCAGCTTCTGGCTAATCCTAAAATCATGTCAATCCTTAAAACATCACAGCGCCAATCACTGGCGCTGATAACCTAAATCTGCATTTTGTCGCTAGCACTGGAGCTAGAGATCAAACTGCACTTCATCTAATAGCTTAACCGCCGCTTGGTGATATTCTGCCAACTTAAAAATGGGCAATTGATCTGACTTAAACTTACCCCATGAAGCCACTAAAGATGAAGGTGCCACATCGGCTTTCACTGGATATTCCATATTCACATCGGCATAGGCCTTCTGAGCCACATCGGCGGATAAGAACTCCATCAATTTGATCGCATTGGCTTTATTAGGCGCATGGCGAGTGAGTACCATACCAGACACATTCACATGGGCACCGCGGTCAGCTTGGTTCGGGAAGTTGAGCGTCACAGCTTCGGCAATCGCCTTTTGCTCAGGATCCTGCAACATATTGCCGTAATAGTAGCTATTACCAATGGCGATCTCACACACACCTTCTTTTACTGCGGCAATTTGCCCCCTGTCGTTCCCCTGAGGTTTACGGGCTAAATTAGTTTTCACGCCTTGTAACCAAGTTTTTGCCTCAGCTTCACCGTGATGAGCAATCATAGATGCTACTAACGCTATGTTGTATGGATGTTTACCACTGCGAGTACAAATCTTTCCTTTATATTTGGGATCGGCTAATTCTTCATAGGTCAATTGCTGCTGGCCTAAACGATCCTTGGCTGTATAGAGATTTCGCACCCGCATAGTCAGGGCATACCACTGGCCGTCGGGATCGCGATACTGCGCAGGAATATTACTCTCTAGCAGGGGATTTTTGACTGGAGAGGTTAGATCTTTATCCACTAATTCAACTAAACGTGAAAAATCAGACGTCAGCACAAGATCCGCTGGGGATAAACGGCCTTCACGGACGAGACGCTCGGCAATACCGTCTTTAGCAAATACCAAATTCACACCTATGCCAGTTTCTTCGGTGAAACGCGTCAGGATAGGCTCCACCAAGAAAGCTTGACGATAAGAATAAACGGTTAATTTATCATCTGCATTCGCTGAATGCCCAACCGACATTAACCCAAAAACAGCCGCGCAAGTTACCCATTTCATTACCGAATTCTCCCCAAAGTGATGACGTGTTCAGCAAAATTTGAACACTAACGCATTAATGATAATGCTTATCAGTTTCGCAAGAGTAATAGATACGGAACTTGAGAGCAAGCAGCTAATTAACTTTATGTTTTTAATGGCATTAATCTGAAAATTTGAGATTATCTCAAATCAAACTAAACTGAACCTTAATTTGATTAAAATGCTTTCAGGAGGCGTTATGTTTACTGTTTTGCTGCTAGGCGTAGCCGCAATTGCGCTATTTGGCTTATTCAAACTCAATACTAGTCCCAAAAGACATAAACACTCTTCTCAAGTTGCAGATCCCAGCATTAATAAAACTCACAGTTTTCACAGTGTGAGCATAGTGAATAACGGCAGTTGCTGTGAGCAGATTGAAGCGCTTTCTGGAAAACGATTTTTATCGAAAGATGCGCCCGAAATTCCGATGGAAGAATGCACTATGGCAAACTGCCAATGCCGCTATCAACACCATGAAGACAGGCGCCAACTAGGCAATGATCGCAGAGTAGAATATGGGGTTACTCGTGAGTTATTCGGCGCTTTTGGTGAACAAAATCGCCGTGATAGGCCAAAAGGAAGACGCGCAACCGACGGTTGAGCATCCTCTGCGGATTATTGGGGACGAGTTTGAATAAATGCAGGTAAATCACGCATTTCACTGAACCAAAGTGCTGTCGCAGGTGCAACCTTACGCCAATCTAGCTCTGGATGTCTAAAATCCACATAATCGAGTAAGCAAATCAAAGCTAATTGCGGTGCTTGAATCGTGGTTTGGGTGATCACAGTTTGAAGCTCAATCTGCATAAGGCCGCGCAGTAGTGCTTGTTCAAAACGTGCAGTCCAAAATACTGATCTCACGCCTTCTTCTTCACGCATTTGCTCTTGGCGTAATTTCACCGCGCTATCGATTAAGCCTTTAACTAAAGAATACTGACACTCCAGCACCCAGTTATTATTTGAGATCCCAAACATCTTACGATCGCCAAGCTCTGCATCTAGGTAACGCATGATCACTTCACTATCGAATAGTGCTACACCATCGTTGGTAATAAGACACGGGATCTGTCCTAACGGGTTAGCATCGAGTAATTCTGCGCTGTTTTCAAAGGGATTAACTAACTGCTCTTCAATATTGTTAATCCCTAGATACTGGATTAAGGCTCTTACACAACGGGCATAGGGCGAAGCTTGAGAACTTAACAACTTCATCAAAAATTTCCTTTTGTTTGCATTAAACGCTATGGCTTTTTAGGGGCAAGAACGGAAACAAGTTTACTCTCGCCTTCTATGTAAAATTGAGATTACCAGTATTTTTCAACGGTAATTTGCCCAGGAGCACGGCGTAAATTCTTCACTAACCCTTTATCGAGTAAAGCGGCTTGCGCACCGTTAATCATACCCGGATTGCCGCAGATCATAACTTGAGAGTCAGCTGCGTTTAAGGTTAATCCTGCCTTTTTTTCGATTTCACCCGAGACGATCCCCTCGGGAATGCGGCACTGCAAAGCATCGGCAAAGGGTTTACGGGTCACACTCAAGACTAATGTAAATTGTTCAGGGTATTTGCGTTCTAAATTACGCAGCTTATCAAGATATGCCAAATCCTGTGCCTCGCGCACGCCATACACAAGCACGACTTTTTCAAAACGCTCCCAAGGTTCATCGGTGTCGAGCATAGACAAAAATGGCCCTACTGCTGTTCCTGTGGCTAAAAACCACAAATGCTTCCCTTGGAGTTCACCCTTAGGAATTTCAGCTAAGGTCATAAAACCAGTCGCGGTTGAGGTAATTTCAATTTCATCGCCTATTGCAAGATTATGTAATTGAGGCGATAACAAGCCATCCTCTACCGCAACGGCGAGCACCTCGGCATAGGGTTTATCGGGAGAATTGACTAAGGAGTAGGCTCTAGCCACACGCTTATCATCTTGCATTTGACTTAACTTGATAAACTGACCTGGAATAAATGGAGCTAACTCGGCAGCAATGCGCAATGAGAATAACTTATCACTCCAATCAATACGTTCTATCACCTGTCCCCTAATCCACATAACTTGCCCTCAAGCGAAACGTTAAATAGGCTTCCAGCATAGACTTTTTTCTGCACAACAAAAACCCCTTATATAAGGGGCTTATGACTATAACGCTGAATATAGAACTGAAAATACTGAGGTATTAACTCGGACTCGATGCTGTCTCATCAGTCTTCTTGTTAAAGCTATCTCTAAAGGCTTGCAGCCCCTCTTGCACTAAGCTGTAGGTTTTATCGACACCATCGGCAATATCACCCTGCAATACTTTAAGGCCGGACAGAATATCTTTAGCCTCTTTAAAGCCATTGTCGATGGCACCGCCAATAATCCCCATAAAGCTATCGAGTTGTTCATCTAAGCTCATACCTGAATGTTGCTGCTGATGAATCCCAAAGAATTTAGTCGCAAAATTCACAATGCGATCAGCTGTGGCCTCTGGAGACATATCAACGCCATTATCATAAGCGGTTTGAGTCGCGTTTTCGCCCATAGTAGGCGCTAGCTCTTTGTTTATGGCATCAATAGCAGCACGATAGAGCAAGGTCATAGACTGATCGCCTGACTTAATGTTGACCTCTTGCTGCGCCGATAAAATCGCTTGATTCATTAATAACTTACTTGTCTGGTATGCCGTTTGCCTCGATGTGGCTTTCGCGTCCTTCGAATCACTCACTTCGGTGCCCTTAGACGCCGCGTTTTCAGCATATTTTTTCTGTGGCAAAGGGGTACTTTGCACTTGAGGGGGTTTATTGATTTCCATGATGACTATCCATTCAATTCGGGTCGACTTAATTATCGACCAAAATTTAACCAGCTTTAGTAATTTTTAGAATTGAAGTACCATCTGACCACAAGGCCATGATAAGGCCCACATAAATTAAGTGGGTTCATTCTTTAATAAGGTGCATAAAGCGCCAACCCACCGCAATGCAGATCATTACTATCGCTTAGCTTAGACATAAGCCAATAGAAAAGGATGTTACACCATGGCAGCAGGCCGCAGTTTGAGTCATTTCCGCTTTCACGGGTTTACACTAATCCTTAAGCACTATTTTAAGCATAATGTGGTCATCAATATGAAACGCTTTAGCCTGCTAACAATCCTCGTCATATTCACTTGCCTCGGCTTTACTCACATTAGCCAAGCTCATGCTGAAAGCAGACTAATTATTTTAGTCAGACATGCAGAAAAAGCCGACACGCCAGCCAATAACCCGCAGTTATCACCAAAGGGAGAAATACGCGCAGCATCACTGATCACTGCCTTGAGCCGCACGCCGCTTTCGCAACTTATTGCGACTCAATACCTAAGAACCCAACAAACACTCGCGCCCATCGCCGAGGCTCGCCATTTACCTGTGACGATAGTAGAAGCAGCCAAACCTATCGAAGGACATATTCAACACATTGTCGAACAAGTGCATGCTGTAAAGGGCAATACACTCATCGTTGGGCATTCAAACACTGTCCCACTGATCATTAAAGCCCTTGGCGGACCAGAGATCCAAGCGATCAGCGAAGATGACTATAGCCAGCTGTTTTTACTCTCTCTTAATGATGACCAACCTGCGAGCTTGATCGCCACCCGTTACGGACAAGAATAAGGATAAATAACATGAGTGAACTCAATTGGTTTATGTGGGGACTCGATCTATTTTCAGGGCTGTTTTTGATTGTAATAGGACTCGCAGTACTCGCGGTTATTTACATGTATATCGCAGATAAAATGCAGACCAAACAAGCGGTAAGACATAACTATCCTGTAATTGGTCGCTTTCGGTATCTGTTCGAGAAACAAGGCGAGTTCTTTAGACAATACTTTTTCGCCCAAGACAGGGAAGAATTGCCCTTCAACCGTGCTGAACGCAGCTGGGTGTACCGCGCCGCTAAAAATGTCGATAGAACTATCGCCTTTGGTTCGACTCGCCCCTTGGATACAGCCGGTACTGTTATGTTTATGAATACCGCCTTCCCAACCCAAGATGAAGAGATCACACCCATTCATCCACTGACAATTGGCACCAATTGCCGCCAACCCTATACGACTCAAGCCATTTGTCATATTTCAGCCATGAGCTTTGGCGCGCTATCGCGCCCAGCAATTACCGCCCTTTCCCACGGTGCAGCGCAGGCGGGTTGCTGGCTTAACACAGGTGAAGGCGGCTTGAGCCCTTATCATCTAAAAGGTGGCTGCGATATCGTCTTTCAAATTGGAACGGCCAAATACGGTGTACGTAATGAGCACGGACATTTAGACGATGAAAAGCTCAAGTCGATAGCCATTCATCCCGAAGTCAAAATGTTTGAAATTAAAATGAGTCAAGGAGCTAAACCGGGCAAAGGCGGCATTTTACCAGGGATCAAAGTCACAGCTGAAATTGCCCATATCCGCGGTATTCCTCAGGGTTATGACTCTATTAGCCCTAATGGTCATATTGAATTCAAATCCGTGAACGATATTTTGGATATGGTTGAACGAGTACGTGAAGTTACAGGTAAACCAACGGGCATTAAGGCCGTACTCGGTGACGTACAGTGGCTCGAAGATTTATGTGATGAAATCGAACGTCGTGGCGAAGACTCTGCCCCCGACTTCTTTACTTTAGACAGTGCCGATGGCGGCACAGGCGCTGCACCACAACCTTTAATGGATTATGTCGGATTACCACTGAAGGAAAGCTTACCTATCCTAGTTAATGTCTTGATCCAACGAGGCTTGCGTAAACGCATCAAAGTCATCGCTTCGGGTAAACTCATAGTGCCATCAAGAGTCGCTTGGGCTTTGGCATTAGGTGCAGACTTCATCGCATCGGCCCGCGGTAATATGTTCGCCCTAGGTTGTATTCAAGCCTTACAGTGCAATAGAGATACCTGCCCAACGGGCATCACAACGCACAATCCCAAGCTACAACAAGGACTCGATCCTAGGGATAAATCGGCTCGTGTTGCTAACTATAATCATAATTTACACCATGACTTAGCCTTAATTGCGCACTCTTGCGGAGTGACAGAACCAAGACAACTCAAACCCTCACATGTCCGAATTGTACTCGATAGCGGTTTATCCATTTCACTCGATAAATACTATGCACATATGGATAAGTAGCCGCGAACCCTCGCGGTTAATGGCGAATACAACTTTCGTCTATATAGGGTTTACATAAGGTATATTTGAATGCGTATCACAAAAGAGGTAAGATCCGTGACGTGAGACATTATTCAAATGTCTTACCCACAATTGAACTTAAGGAAACACTTTGAAATCTAGCTTCGTAAGCCAACTGCCCGCCAGTAAAACTGTAAGCACTAGCTGTAAGAGCTGTAATCGCCTGACCGAGATCGAAGGTGAACTGGTGTGTTTTCGCGAAGGGCAGATCATTCGACTCACTTTGATAGATGAGTCAGTACCTAAATTGAATCTTTTATGTGAAGGTTGGAAAGCGGGAAAGCTGAACGGCGTAGCTTAATTCAGCCATATTTTATCTCTGGAGTCTCTCTAGAGCATCAAGAATAGAGGCTCACCTCTATTCTCGGACGTTCTCACCTAAACTGTACTAAAGCACTAGCGAACACACCTAACGCATACCCATAAAGTCACTTGTCGGCGCGTTCATATCGCGGATCACACCTGCAAGCACCATTTCTGGATTGACTTTAGCCAAGGTAAGTCGCCGAGTAGTAACCAACAGGCCCGCATTCAATTCAGCATGAATGCGTTGCAATGAATCATAATCAACACCACGTTTTTTCAATGTCGCCATGATGGCATACCAATCAGTGGCGACTTTTTCTTCTTTGCCTTCAATATTAGCTCTCAGTGTAATATTTTCCATGCCAGATCTCTTCCGATTGATGTGTTGGCATTGAGTATAGAGAGCCGAAGCTGAATAAAGACTGAACTGTATTGCGCTATTAACTGCTCAGAGGAGTATGTTGTTGCTCATTTTGTATCCGCCATAATTTGGCATAGAGACCATTTGCCAACAGCAAAGTCTGATGATTACCTTGCTCAACTATTTCTCCTTGGCTTAATACGACTATTTGATCGGCATCGACTATGGTCGATAACCTATGAGCCACCACTAGGCTAGTGTGCCCCTTAGCGACTTCCCGCAGTGCCGACAAAATAGCTTGCTCGGAGCGACTATCGAGTGAAGATGTCGCCTCATCAAACACCAGCACTGGCGAGCCCTTCAAAATGGCCCTTGCTATCGCGACCCGCTGTTTTTCTCCGCCAGAGAGTTTTAAGCCGCGCTCACCCACCTTTGTGTCCCAACCAAGGGCAAGTGATGCAATAAATTGCTCTAAGTGCGCCAGTTTTATCGCGTTACGCACCTCTTCATCCGTCGCGCTTGGGCGACCATAACGTATATTTTCGACTAATGAATCGTTAAATAGCACAGTATCCTGCGGCACTATGGCAATGGCACGCCGCAGCGCATCTTGCGTGAGATGGCGGATATCTTGTCCATCGATTTTAATCGCACCTTGGTCCACATCGTAAAATCGAAATAGCAGTTTAATCAGGGTCGATTTACCTGCACCACTATCACCTACAACAGCCACCTTTTTACCGGCTTCAACCTTAAAACTCACATCCCGCAGAATTTGCCGCTCATCGTAGCTAAAATTAACATTTTCAAATATCAACTCACCCTTAGTGGGTTGAAAATCGAGTGCTTGGGGTAAGTCGACTATCATAGGATGTTTATCGAGCAAGCTAAACATGCGCTCAATATTGGCTAACGCGCCGCGAATTTCGCGATACACAAAACCTAAGAAGTTAAGGGGTAAAAAGAGCTGCATCATAAACGCATTAATCAACACAAAATCACCTAAGGTCATATCGCCATAGGTAACTCTGTATGCCGCCAGCGCCATCATAGCCGTCATCGCCAAAGCGATAATCACAGCTTGTCCGCCATTTAGCGCAAACAAAGATAAGCGATTCTTACGCTTAGCGATCTCCCACTGTTCAAGCGCTTGGTCATAGCGCTGCGACTCATACTTTTCATTATTAAAATACTTTACCGTTTCATAGTTCAGCAAGCTGTCGATGGCGCGGGTATTCGATAACGAGTCAGCCTTGGCCGCATCACGAACATACTCAGTACGCCATTCGGTCGCGACCACAGAAAAAATAATATAAGCCAGCACAGCAACAAAAGTGATTGCCGCAAACGCAATGCCATAGTTATAGAAGAAAATGCCGATCACCATGACAATTTCGAGCAAGGTCGGCACTATGTTGAACACCATAAAACGCATGAGGAAACTCACGCCGCTGGTGCCGCGTTCAATATCACGGGATAGGCCGCCGGTTTTGCGCTCTAGATGAAAATCGAGGTCAAGTCGGTGTAAATGGTCGAATACCGCTAAACCTAAACGGCGGATCGCCCGCTCTGTTACGCGGCCAAACAAGGTATCGCGGATCTCCCCCGTAATCGCCGTTAGTAAACGTACCGCGCCATAGGCCAACACTAATCCTACGGGCACACTAAGGGCTTGCGCTGTTTTATCAGCGTCTAAGGTGTCGACCAAATGCTTCAGAATAAAAGGCAGAGCCACGCTGGTCAGCTTAGCGATGATGAGGCATGACATCGCCAGCGCAATACGACCTTTGTATTCTAATAAGTAAGGCCAAAGCAGTTTCATGACGTGCCAGTTTAATTTATCGACTGGACCTTCAAAATATAACGTTGGGCGCATAGGACATAACCTTGAATGAGTTATGCCAATTGTAACAGTTCACACCGAACATAAGCTAAGCGAAACTAGGGTCTGTTGATCTTTCGAGAGTAATTTTTAGACAGCATGGCAAGACGTTATAATTTGCTTCGCCAAAAGTAACCATAACCTCAAGCCATGCCAAGACTTATGCTAACCGATGCACGCTGGGAAAAGCTATTTCATTTAATGAAAAGCACAGGCCGTGTTTATGACAAACCTGAACATAGACAAACATTCGAAGGTATTCTTTACCGCCTTAGAACAGGTATCCCTTGGCGAGATTTACCTA
>NZ_JAKKSG010000034.1:0-40027 GCF_025653545.1 Shewanella sp. SW1
CTTTAGGTAAATCTCGCCAAGGGATACCTGTTCTAAGGCGGTAAAGAATACCTTCGAATGTTTGTCTATGTTCAGGTTTGTCATAAACACGGCCTGTGCTTTTCATTAAATGAAATAGCTTTTCCCAGCGTGCATCGGTTAGCATAAGTCTTGGCATGGCTTGAGGTTATGGTTACTTTTGGCGAAGCAAATTATAACGTCTTGCCATGCTGTCTAAAAATTACTCTCGAAAGATCAACAGACCCTAGACTAAGTATTAACAAAATTTCATCTTAAAATTAATACCACTAAAGCAGTCCATAAGAACGATAACAGGAAGTGACATGTTGAAATCTAAACTTACCCCGCTTTATATCGCCCTCGCTCTAGGTATGAATACCCTCGCCGTTAACGCAGCAGAAACGAAGGAGGCCGAATGGAATGTTAACGCTCCAGCAAATGCTCCCTTAGAGCAAGTCAAAATTGATGTTAATGAAGGCACTTGGATGAACCTTAGTGTCAGTCCAGATGGCAAGCATATTGTCTTCGACTTGCTCGGCGACATTTACCAAATCCCAGTAACCGGCGGTGAAGCTAAGCCATTAGCCCAAGGCATTGCTTGGCAGATGCAGCCCGTCTATAGCCCAGATGGCAAACACATCGCATTTACCTCGGATGGCGATGGTGGTGATAACATTTGGATCATGGATGCCGATGGTAGCAATCCACGAACTGTCACCCAAGAAACATTCAGGTTGCTAAACAGTCCAGCTTGGAGCCCTGACTCTCAGTATCTTGTTGCACGTAAGCATTTTACCGCCAGCCGCAGTTTAGGTGCGGGTGAAGTGTGGCTATACCACGTAGCGGGCGGCGAAGGCGTCAAACTAACTGAACGCCCAAATGATCAGAAAGATTTAGGCGAACCCGCGTATTCACCCGATGGTCGCTATATCTACTTTAGTCAGGATGACACGCCGGGTAAAACATTCCATTACTCAAAGGATTCGGTCAACGGTATCTACAAAATAAAACGCTACGATACTCAAACTGGTGAGATTGAAGTATTAATCGAAGGCACGGGTGGAGCGATTCGGCCAACGCCGAGCCCAGACGGCACTAAGCTCGCCTATATTAAGCGCGATGATTTCCAGTCATCACTCTACCTACTCGACCTTAAGTCGGGAGAAACAACTAAGCTGTTTGGCGAACTTGACCGTGATATGCAGGAGACTTGGGCCATTCATGGCGTCTATCCAACAATGGCATGGACACAAGATAACAAGGATATTTTCTTCTGGGCTAAGGGAAAAATTAATCGTCTGAATGTTGCCAATAAAACACTCACAGACATTCTTTTTAGTGTAAAAACTGAGTTAGCCGTACAGCCCTCGGTGCGCTTTAAGCAAGATATAGATAAAGACGTTTTCGATGTAAAAATGCTACGTATGGCGCAGGTCTCACCGGATGGTAGCAAAGTCGCCTTCGAAGCACTGGGGAAAATTTGGTTAAAATCCTTACCCGATGGCAGAATGTCACGCTTGACTGAGCTAGACAAAAATATTGCAGAACTTTATCCACAATGGTCCCGCGATGGTAAAAATATTGTTTTCACCACGTGGAATGACCAAGACCAAGGCACAGTGCAAGTGATCAGCGCCAAAGGTGGCAAACCTAAGCAGCTAACATCTGAGCCAGGAAAGTATGTCGAACCCACCTTTTCACCCAATGGTGAACTCGTAGTGTATCGTAAAACTCAAGGCGGTAACCTCACACCAAGAACTTGGTCGCAGGAGCCCGGGCTATATAAAGTCGATATTAAAGGTAAACAAAATAGCAAGATCAGTGCCGATGGCTATCAAGCTCAATTCGGTGCTAATGCCGATCGCGTCTTTTTTATGAATAGCAGCGAAGATGAAACGCCGCAGTTATCATCCATCAACTTAGACGGCTTCGATAAACGGGTTCATTACAGCAGCAAACATGCAACTGAATTTAGGGTTTCACCCGATGGTGAGCAACTCGCCTTTGCTGAACGATTCAAGGTTTGGGTAACACCTTTTGCTAAACACGGCGAGACAGTTGAGATTGGCCCCAATGCCAGCAATCTGCCCGTAAGCCAATTGAGTGCCCGTGCGGGCGAAAGTATCAGTTGGAACAGTAAAAGCGACCAACTATATTGGACTCTTGGCCCCGAGTTGTACCAAGCCAAGGTTGACACTCAATATCGCGACAAAGATGAAAAGGCACAACCAAGCATTATCGATTTAGGCTTTACCCAAAAGGCCGATGTTCCACGTGGAACAATCGCCTTCGTCGGTGGAAAAGTGATTACCATGGAAAATGACCAAGTGATTGAGAACGGCGTGGTCATAGTTAAAGACAATCATATTGTCGCCGTAGGTGATGCCAATGTTGCGATTCCTAAGGATGCGCAGATCATTGACATCAAGGGCAAATCCATTATGCCCGGTCTATTCGATGCCCACGCCCATGGACCGCAAGCAGATGATGAAATTGTGCCACAACAGAACTGGGCGCTGTATTCCGGTTTATCCTTGGGTGTCACCACGATTCACGATCCATCGAATGACACCACAGAAATCTTTGCCGCATCTGAGCAACAAAAAGCAGGCAATATTGTTGGCCCACGAATATTCTCCACTGGCACCATACTCTATGGCGCGAATGCGCCTGGCTACACATCGCACATAGACTCACTAGATGATGCCAAGTTCCACCTAGAACGCCTGAAAAAAGTCGGTGCCTTTAGCGTAAAAAGTTATAACCAACCGCGCCGCAATCAGAGGCAACAGGTCATAGCCGCAGCGCGTGAACTTGAAATGATGGTTGTCCCAGAAGGTGGCAGTTTGCTGCAACATAATTTAAGCATGGTCGCCGATGGCCATACTACGATTGAGCACTCGCTCCCCGTTGGTTCAATCTATAACGATATCAAACAGTTTTGGAGCCAGACTCAAGTTGGTTACACCCCAACCTTAGTAGTCGCCTATGGTGGTATTTCTGGTGAAAACTACTGGTATGATAAAACCGATGTGTGGACCCATCCACGCCTATCCATGTATGTGCCAGCCGATATTTTGCAAGCAAGATCAATGCGACGCCCCCATGCTCCAGAGAGCCACTACAATCATTTCAATGTTGCTAAGGTTGCTAACGAGCTCAATAAGTTAGGGGTTCACCCAAATATTGGCGCCCACGGTCAGCGTGAAGGTTTAGCGGCACATTGGGAAATGTGGATGTTTGCCCAAGGCGGCATGAGCAATATGGAAGTGTTGAAAACGGCCACCATTAATCCAGCGATGACCTTTGGCATGGAACAGCAACTTGGTTCTATCAAAGAAGGTAAGCTCGCAGACTTGATCGTTATTGATGGTGATCCATTAGCCGACATTCGAGTCACCGACAAAGTCACTCATACTATGGTCAATGGTAAGTTATTTGATGCAGAGACTATGAATGAACTGAATGGGGATAAACAACAGCGTAAGCCGTTTTTCTTTGAGAAAATATAAACGCTAATTCAGGGTTAGAATGGTTTTTCTTAAAGTATCTAAGCTTTAATTAGCATAGTACCTCCAAAATACAAAAAGCATGTTCCACGTGGAACATGCTTTTTTCTCTGGCTTCAAATATCACGCAAGTCCAACAAGCCCTACTTCAGCATCAGTAAGTTCAGCGATTAATGTTACTTGTGGTTATGCGCATGACCGGAATCAACACAGGCCTGATAGGCAATACACTCGACCAGATGATCATTCACCATGCCCACTGCCTGCATAAAGGCATAACAAATTGTTGGGCCGACGAAATTAAATCCGAGTTTCTTTAAGGCCTTTGACATAGCTTCTGATTCTGGCGTTTGTGCAGGTACTTGTGACATTGACATAATCTGATTGACCATAGGTTTGCCCCCCACAAAACTCCATAAAAATGCAGAGAAATCCTTCCCATCGGCAGTATAGGCTAAATAACCTTTAGCATTTTTGATGATAGAGTTCACCTTCAAGCGATTGCGCACTATACCGGGATTCAGCATGAGCTCCTCCACTTTCGCCTCATCGAAAGTCGCAATAATCTCAGGTTCAAAATTAGCAAAGGCCTGTTCATAGTTTTGTTGCTTCTTCAGGATAGTTATCCAAGATAATCCGGCCTGTTGACCATCTAAACACAACTTAGCAAACAGCTCTTTTGGATCATAAACAGGTCGCCCCCACACTTTGTCGTGATACTCACGATACAAGGGATCATCACTTACCCAGCCACAGCGGATCTCTTCCATGGTATATAACCTTATTGTTTTAATTAAGAAGGTAAAAAATAACCTACATAAGCAGATATCTACAAGGTATAATCGAACCCATTTTCTATTCAGGCTGACGGCAGTAGACAAGTAGACATGACGACAAAACACGACGTAAAAACATTTCAGGGTTTCATTCTCACCCTGCAGGAATATTGGGCACAGCAAGGCTGTGCAATTGTTCAACCTCTAGATATGGAAGTCGGCGCTGGTACATTCCACCCACAAACTTTCCTACGTTCTTTAGGACCTGAACCTATGAGCAGTGCCTATGTGCAGCCATCGCGCCGCCCTACGGATGGTCGTTACGGTGAAAACCCTAACCGCCTGCAGCACTACTACCAGTTCCAAGTCGTGTTAAAACCTTCGCCTGACAATATTCAGGAGCTGTATTTAGGCTCACTGCAAGCACTGGGTATTGATACTCAAATCCACGATATCCGCTTTGTGGAAGATAACTGGGAATCACCAACACTAGGTGCTTGGGGCTTAGGCTGGGAAGTCTGGCTTAATGGCATGGAAGTGACTCAGTTTACTTACTTCCAACAGGTCGGCGGCATCGAATGCAGCCCAGTCACAGGTGAAATCACCTATGGCCTAGAGCGTCTGGCCATGTATATCCAAGGCGTTAATAGCGTTTATGATCTCGTATGGACCGATGGTCCACTAGGCCTAATCACCTATGGCGATGTGTTCCATCAAAACGAAGTCGAGCAATCGACCTATAACTTCGAACACGCCGATGTGGATTTTATGTTCACCCTGTTCGATCAATGCGAAAAAATGTGTCAGCATTTATTGTCGCTAGAAAAACCTTTACCTCTGCCCGCCTACGAGCAAGTGATGAAAGCCTCACACGCCTTCAACCTGCTCGATGCCCGCCATGCCATTTCAGTTACCGAGCGCCAACGCTACATCTTACGCGTTCGTACTATGGCGAAAGCGGTCGCTGAATCTTATTATCAGGCACGCGAAGCGCTTGGCTTCCCAATGTGTAAGTAGAGGTAAAAACATGAATTTTGAAAACTTACTCATAGAGTTAGGCACGGAAGAATTACCACCTAAGTCACTGCGTAAACTGGCTGAATCCTTTTTAGCTAACTTTACTGAAGAACTCACCAAAGCCGATTTAGCGTTCAGCTCAGCCGTTTGGTACGCAGCGCCACGTCGTCTGGCAATTAACGTCACTGAACTTGCCCTTGCACAAGCTGACAAAGTGGTTGAAAAACGCGGCCCAGCAGTGAGTTCAGCATTCGATGCTGAAGGCAAACCGACTAAAGCCGCCGAAGGTTGGGCACGTGGTAATGGTATTACTGTTGAACAAGCCGTACGTTTAGTTACAGATAAAGGCGAATGGTTAGTCCATAACGCCAAAGTTGAAGGCGTCGAAACCAAAAGTTTGATCGCTGCTATGGCTCAACGTGCACTCGATAAATTGCCCATTCCTAAGCCAATGCGTTGGGGCAATAATAAAACCCAATTTATTCGCCCTGTGCACACAGCCACTATGTTGTTAGGCAGTGAGTTGATTGAAGGTGAATTGCTGGGTATCAAATCGGCACGCACTGTTCGCGGTCACCGCTTTATGGGACTCAAGCAGTTTGAATTAGCCCATGCTGATCACTACCTTGCCGACCTGAAAGAAAAAGGCAAAGTCATCGCTGATTACGAAAGCCGTAAAGCATTGATCAAAGCCGATGCCGAAAAAGCCGCCGCTAAGATTGGTGGTACAGCCGATATCGAAGATAGCCTACTTGAAGAAGTCGCCTCTTTGGTCGAATGGCCAGTGGTATTGACCGCCAGCTTCGAAGAAAAATTCCTAGCCGTACCGTCTGAAGCTTTGGTCTACACCATGAAGGGCGATCAAAAATACTTCCCAGTCTTTGATGACGCGGGCAAGTTACTGCCAAACTTTATCTTTGTGACCAACATAGAATCTAAAGATCCTGCGCAAATTATCTCTGGTAACGAGAAAGTTGTGCGTCCACGTCTTGCCGACGCCGAATTCTTCTTTAATACTGATAAAAAACATACGCTGGAATCACGTTTACCTAGCTTAGAAACAGTATTGTTCCAACAGCAGCTGGGTACATTAAAAGACAAAGTAAATCGTATCTCTGCCCTAGCCGCCTTTATTGCCGAGCAAACTGGCGCGAATGCGGTTGATGCAGCCCGTGCAGGTTTGTTATCTAAAACCGATTTGATGACCAATATGGTGATGGAATTTACCGATACTCAAGGCACTATGGGCATGCATTACGCCCGCCTCGATGGTGAAACCGAAGCCGTTGCAGTTGCGATGGAAGAGCAATACAAGCCTAAGTTTTCTGGTGACACTGTGCCAAGTGCAGGTGTATCTTGCGCAGTTGCATTAGCAGATAAACTCGATACTTTAGTCGGCATCTTTGGTATTGGCCAAGCTCCTAAAGGTGCAGCCGATCCCTTTGCCCTACGCCGCGCAGCAATTGGCGTGCTACGTATCATAGTAGAAAACAAGCTACCACTTGATTTAGTTGATCTTATCGCTAAAGCACAAGCACTGCATGGCACTAACTTAAGCAACGTCAATGCAAGCGATGAAGTGTTAGAGTTCTTAATGGCACGCTTCCGCGCTTGGTATCAAGATAAAGGCATTGGTGTTGATGTGATCTTAGCAGTGCTAGCACGTCGCCCAACACGCCCAGCTGATTTTGATAGCCGTATCAATGCGGTATCACACTTTAGAAGCCTAGAAGCTTCTAGTGCACTTGCGGCAGCGAACAAACGTGTATCCAACATTCTGGCTAAGGTTGAAGGTGCTTTACCGACAACGATCAATGCGAGTCTGTTAACTGAAGCCGCAGAGCAAGCATTAGCGGCCAAGTTGAACGAGCTGCAACCACTGCTGGCACCTTTGTTTGCCAATGCCGATTACCAACAAGCCTTAACCTTGTTAGCTGGCCTACGTGAAAGCGTGGATCAGTTCTTCGAAGATGTGATGGTAATGGCCGATGATGAAGCTTTGAAAAACAATCGTTTAGCATTGTTGAATAATCTACGTGAGCAGTTCCTGCACGTCGCGGATATATCACTACTGCAATAATGATACTAAAATTATCGATTTATAAAAAACGCGCTAAATAGCGCGTTTTTTATTGCCCTGATTTCATAAGCTGCCCAATCAGAACTGCGTCAGTTTTTGATGTAAGCCATCAAATTGAGTTTGATCTAAGTTAACTTGCTGCAGTAAATTCGCCAGTATTTCAGGAGATAATTGCCCTGCTTGATGCAGCATAGAAATCTCGCTGATCACATTCGCCCGCCATACCACAGCGGCGAGCCCAGCTTGCGGGCGCGAGTTCACACTGGCGAGCTTGTCTAATTCTGTTTCAAAGGTATTGGGTAGCTGCCAATGCTTAGCGAGCAATGAACTTAAGGTTAACGATTTCGTCGTCATCACTTGTCTAAATAACCCAGAATTAGGCTGCTCTCCCGGCTCCGCCTGCACAAACGCATCGAGTAGCATTTTGAAAATGGCTAGCTTGCCGACATCATGCAGTAAACCCAATAAAAAAGCCGTATCTTGATCTTCGTCGCTTAACTCACTGGCGAGAAAGGCGACCTGCATCGAGTGGCGCCAAATTTCAGCCCCAAAACGACGAAAATAAATTGGCTTGATATCCAACATTTCACGCACTAGGCAAGTGGTGACAAACTTTCTCAACTGTTCACGACCAAGCTGTACCAAAGCCTGCTGCAAACTGGTGATATCCCTATCGCTACGTTTAAACGCAGGGGAATTACATAGCTTAAGTACCTCAATACTCAGTAAAGGATCTCGCTCAATAAGCGCTAATAGATCCTTAATATCAAACTGAGGATCGGCCAGCTTACGATCTAGCTCCAATACCTTTGACGGCAGCTTTAGCACTTTTTCGGCGATCACTTGTGGCGATGCTAAGGCCTGCTCTATCTCCGCCATGACTCGACGTTCAAGATTATTAGCTACACCGCCAGTGTCCTTAACCCGTGTCGGAAACAACAAACTATAAAAGAGTGCGGCTAAATCCACTGATACCACACTAATGTCTTCGAGAGATTTAGCTGGCTTTCGCGCAGGTTCCAGCGACTTACCTAAGTCAGTGGTTGAAAAACTTTTGGGTCTCTCAACCGTCGCTGTATCGCGAATATTAAAGAGCTTATTAAAAAGTGATTTAATCAAGAAGCATCAACCTGTCATTATAAATAATTGTTAAAAAGTCAGTTAAATATTGCCCATAATAAATCCATTTTGATCCGCTAAAGCTATATATAAACACGTTGCAGACATGCTAATGGCTTGCTTAAGTGTAACATATTCAATTCATTTCTGACGTCTACAATCCCGCTATTGCTGCCTTTATAAAGACAATCTTGGTTACAACTTGAAACCTCAAAAAACTTACATTCTGGCATCATTTAGCTGACAATATGTCCACCCTTCATAAAGTGATACGTATTTCGTCTCCCTTTAAGTCATTCACGACATACTCGCCAGCTAACGACGGAATATTTGATGATCGAGGTAATAAAAGCGGGTGCACTAACCACAGTTCAAGATCTCGGACGCATGGGATACCGACATTTAGGTGTAACCCAAGCTGGCGCCTTAGATAGACCTGCCCTGTGTTTAGCAAACCGCCTATTATCAAACCCAGATAACACACCCGTATTAGAATTGACCTTCGGCCAATCGATTTTTTTGTTTAAACGCGACGCTTGGATTGCCTTAACCGGTGCCGATTTCGATGCTCGTATAGACAATAAGCCTATAGTTTGCGGCTGGCGTTACTCCATTAAGGCAGGGCAAAAACTCAGTCTTAGAGGGGGAAATAAAGGCATGCGTGCTTATATTGCCGTTGATGGCGGCGTTAAAGTTCCGCTAGTGATGAATTCAGCCGCTACCGATTTAACCTCAGGTATCGGTGGATTTCATGGCCGCGCATTAGAAGCGGGCGATCGCCTGACCTTAGGTTCAGCTCATCCACTAAGAAGGCAAGTCGGTGCAATTCAAAAAAGTTGGGATGGGCATATTCGCGCACTCCCGACCAAGCACACTCAAGCCTTCTCGTTGAAATCTCAGCAAACATTCTGGCAAACACAGTGGCAACTTTCAGCTGAAAGTGATCGTGCGAGTGCAATACTCAAAGGTGATACGTTAACATTGGCGAAGCCATTCCCTGTGCAATCACACACAGTCACGCCCGGAGTGGTTCAAGTCTCCGCTTCAGGGCAACCACTCGTGTTACTTGCCGATGCGCAGACCACCAGCAGTCATCCTCAAATAGCCGTGATTATTGAAGCCGATCTTTGGAAGCTTGCCCAAACTCGCCCAGGGCAAACAGTTAAATTCGAATTAGTCGACGATGAACAAGCCGCAACGGCGCAAGCAGAATGGCATGACTACTTCTATCGCTTACAACGCAGTCTCAACTAGGTATATAGAAATCAAGAAGCTAGATTTAATTCATTAGTCATAGGTGAAATGAGCCCATATAGTAGCTTTGCAGAAACACTCGGCATTTCACTCAAGGACAAAAAATGGATCTATATATTGGCAATAAAAACTACTCTAGCTGGTCACTGCGGGCTTGGTTAATGGCCGCGAAATCTGGCGTGCAGTTCAACGAAGTATTGCTGCAACTCGATACCGACAGCTTTTATCAGCAACTCAAAGCCATTTCGCCGACGTTAAAAGTACCGACATTAGTCGATGGCGATATAACGGTATGGGATTCACTCTCGATTTGCGAATACCTCAACGACACCTATCTTGCCGGTAGTGCATGGCCGCAAGATCCTAAACAAAAAGCCAAGGCTAGATCGATTGCCAGTGAAATGCATTCTGGCTTTAATGCCGTGCGTAACGCTCTACCAATGAACATATGCGCGAGCCGTTATGTTGAGCTCACTGATGCGGTCCGCAAAGACATTGAGCGCATCGATGCGATTTGGTCAGCACAAATGGCCGAGTTCGCCCCATCTCATGCGGAAGGTACTTGGTTATTTGGCCAATGGTCGATTGCCGACATGATGTTTGCCCCTGTGGTTATGCGTTTTCTTACCTACGATATTGAAGTCTCGCAGGCAAGCCGTGCCTATATGCAGCATGTGATCAGCTGTCCGGAAATGCAGGCGTGGATTAATGCGGCTAAAGCAGAGACTGAAATTGTTGCAGCGGATGAAGCGGGTATTGATCGATAAAGAGATAAATCATAGAGATAAAAAAGGGAAAGCCTTGGCTTTCCCTTAATCATTCACGTACTAACGCGAGTCACTTAACACGCATTACACGTCTAATATTATACATCGAGCATTAAACGTCTAAGTTAGCCACGTTCAATGCGTTCGCTTCGATGAACTCACGACGAGGTTCAACTTGATCACCCATCAAACAAGTGAACAACTGATCGGCACCCACGGCATCATCAATCGTGACTTGCAACATACGGCGTGATTCAGGATCCATTGTAGTTTCCCACAATTGCTCAGGGTTCATCTCACCCAATCCTTTATAACGTTGAATGTATAAGCCGCGTTTGGCTTCAGAAATCGTCCAATCTAGCGCTTCAAGGAAGCTGCCGACTTCTTTAACACGATCGCCGCGTTGTACATAGCCGCCTTCTTCAATCATGCCATCTAACGCCGCACCTAACTTGCCGATACGTTGATAATCGCTTGATTGGAAGAAGTCATAAGTAAACAGATAGTTAGTATCGATACCGTGTTTACGAATGGTGATCTTAGGCAGATACACTTTACGCTCAGGATCGAGAATCGGCTCAGCAGAATACAGTACGCCGCTGTTTTCCATTTCCACCAGCTCATTGATAAAGGCATCGATCCACTCTTTCATCTTGCCTTCATCGGCCAACATCTCATTGGTGATCATTGGATGGTAAAGCATACGGTTAGTAATGTGCGTTGGATAGCGCTGCTCTAAACGAGCAACAATGGCTTCCACTTCACGATACTGAGTCACTAAACGCTCTAACGGCTCACCTGACATACCAATCGCACCTTGCGTTGGATACACAACAGTGCCATCCAATGCTTGAGTCGTGAGGTATTGAGTCAATGCTGGCTCATCTTTCAAATACTGTTCTTGCTTGCCCTTTTTCACTTTAAATAAAGGCGGTTGAGCAATATACACATAACCACGTTCAATCAATTCAGGCATTTGACGGAAGAAGAAGGTCAACAGCAAAGTACGAATGTGCGAGCCGTCGACGTCAGCATCCGTCATGATGATGATGTTGTGATAACGGGTTTTATCTGGGTTATATTCGTCGCGACCAATACCACAGCCAAGTGCCGTGATCAGTGTGGCCACTTCTTGAGAAGACAACATCTTATCGAAGCGGGCCTTCTCAACGTTTAGAATTTTACCTTTCAGTGGCAAAATCGCTTGGTTCTTACGGTTACGTCCCTGCTTAGCACTACCGCCAGCAGAGTCACCTTCCACTATGTAAATTTCTGAAAGACCAGGATCTTTTTCTTGGCAATCGGCCAGCTTACCTGGCAAACCACCTAAATCGAGTGCGCCTTTACGACGGGTCATTTCACGAGCTTTACGCGCCGCTTCACGGGCACGGGCAGCATCGACAATCTTACCGACGATCAACTTCGCATCAGCTGGGTTTTCCAGCAGATAATCGTTCAGCTTCTCACCCATGGTTTGTTCAACCGCGGTTTTCACTTCACTAGAAACCAGTTTGTCTTTGGTTTGCGAGCTGAACTTTGGATCTGGCACTTTAACAGAGATAACGGCAGTCAAGCCTTCGCGGGCATCGTCGCCAGTCGCGCTGGTTTTGCCTTTCTTGTTATAGCCTTCGTTTTCCATGTAGCTGTTGAGGTTACGTGTCAACGCACTACGGAAACCGACTAAGTGAGTACCACCATCACGCTGTGGGATGTTGTTGGTAAAACAGAAAATATTTTCCTGATAACCGTCATTCCACTGCATAGCCACTTCAACGGTAATGCCATCTTCACGCTCTTGCATAAAGTGGAATACATCTTTGTTGACTGGGGTTTTGTTACGGTTCAGGTAATCGACGAATGCGCTAATACCGCCTTCGTATTTGAAGAATTCATTCTTGTTGTCACGTTCATCAACCAGACGAATACCCACGCCTGAGTTAAGGAAAGACAGTTCACGCACGCGCTTTGCCAGAATTTCAAAGTGAAACTCAACATCGCTGAAGGTATCTTCACTTGGCCAAAAACGGATTTCAGTACCGGTTTTGGTTGCATCACCAATCTCTTTGATCGGCGCATCAGGCACACCGTGAGTATAAAACTGCTCGTATACTTTGCCAGCACGACGAATGGTCATTTGCAGCTTTTTAGATAAAGCGTTTACAACCGATACACCCACGCCGTGGAGACCGCCAGACACTTTATAGGAGTTATCGTCGAACTTACCGCCGGCATGCAATACCGTCATAATAACTTCTGCCGCCGATACGCCTTCTTCCTCATGGATAGATACCGGAATACCACGGCCGTCATCCTTAACAGAAACCGAACCATCTACATGGATAGTAATCGTAATATCGCTACAGTGGCCGGCTAAGGCTTCATCGATAGAGTTATCGACTACTTCGAACACCATATGATGTAGACCCGTACCGTCGTCGGTGTCACCAATATACATCCCAGGTCTCTTACGTACTGCATCAAGGCCCTTAAGGACCTTAATACTCGAAGAATCGTAACTATTCTCTGACATATTATTCTCTCAATGGTTATTCAATTACCGTTACACGTCCCTGTTCCACATGAAACATCCTACTGGGAGGCGTGTGTAACGAATCGACTATTGCAGCAGGATCAATGGCGGTCACAAAAACTTGTGCTCCGGTATCCGTTAACTGCTTAAGCAATAGCTGCCTATGCTGTGCATCCAACTCGGACGGAAGATCATCCACAAGATAAATACTGTTTTTATCTATTTGTTGTTTGAGCAACTTTCCCTGTGCAATACGCAGTGCACAGACTAATAATTTCAATTGACCACGGGACAGGGCATCCTGCGCCGGCAAAGTGCCTACACGAAGTCTAAGGTCAGCTTTATGGGGACCGCTGACGGTATGACCTGTGGCCAAATCTCTGGAATATTGGTTTTCGAGTAGTTCTGCAAAATCCGTTTTACTATCCCAGCCGCGCGTAAATGAAACCTTCACATCTACACTCGGTAAAAACTCTCCGATTATACCCTTAAGTAGCTCATTTAACGAGTCTACATAATGGTTTCGTATTTCGGTGACCTGCTCGGCATAGCGCACAAACTCTTGGTCCCAAAATTGAATATGACTGTAAGCTGAACCGTTTCTAAGCAATTGATTTCTTTGTTTAAGAACGCGACGAACATTCGTCCAAGCGCCATAAAACTGTGGGTCAGCATGAAATGCGCCCCAATCGATAAATTGTCGACGGGATTTTGGGCCTTCAAACAGTAAAGAAAAGCTTTCAGGTGTGATCACTTGAATAGGTAAAGCTTCGGCTAAGGTCGACAGACGTTTGACTTTTTCGCCGTCGATTTTCACTTCCGTCTCACCATTGCGAAATCGGCGTAAACCAATTTTACTGTCACCGCGCGCTAAATTTAAAGTCGCAAATAGCGTTAATTTATCGTCATCATGATTAATCACTCGTTGGGATAAATGGCTGCGAAACGAGCGCCCCATACCGAGGAAATAAATGGCTTCTAAAATACTGGTTTTTCCGCTGCCATTTTGACCATAAATCACGTTAATCCCAGGTGCAGGGATTAACTGTGCGGACTGAATGTTGCGAAATGCTTCGATATTGAGGCGGGTCAGGCTCATGCATTACTCATTAAGCCGCGTAAACGGCGTAGGCAAGGATTCATAGCACTTAACGAGCAACTCAATCGCTGCCACAGGCTAAGACTATCGGTAAATGAGTGAAGGAATGGCCAATGCTGCGTATTAAACACTATGCCGCCGTTAAGCGGCATAGACATCGAAGACAGAGGTACAGACACGGGTAACGTAAAAATCGATGGTTTATAAGCGCATCGGCATAACCACATACATGGAATCTTCTTCCAAATGGTTTTCGATTAGGGCGCTGGAGTTACCATCAATGAGCGTGATACGCACATCATCGGACTTAAGGTTGTTGAGCACGTCCAGTAAGTAACTGACGTTAAAACCAATTTCTAAGGCCTGATTGTTGTATTCCACATCAATGATTTCTTCCGCTTCTTCCTGTTCAGGATTATTAGCGGTGATCTTGAGCAGACCATTTTCGAGTTGAATACGCACACCACGGAATTTTTCATTGGATAAAATAGAAGCCCGCGTCAGCGCTTGCTTCAAGTGATTACGACTCGCAATCACAATTTTATCACCGCCCTTTGGCAATACACGGCGATAATCAGGGAAGCGACCATCGACTAATTTACTGGTAAATACTGTGTTAGCCGTGGTGGCACGAATAGCATTATCACCAATAGCAATAGTGATATCGAGATCGTCAGACTCCAATAAGCGCGCCATTTCAATTACGCCTTTACGGGGCACAATGACTTGTTTTTCCGGTAATTGTGCTTCAATCGTACGATGACTTAAGGCTAAACGATGACCGTCGGTCGCTATCGCACGCAACACATTACCTTCAGTTTCAAACAATAATCCGTTGAGGTAATAGCGTACATCTTGGTTAGCCATCGAAAACTGCGTCGAGTCGATAATCGACTTCAACACGCCCTGCTTCAAGCTAAATTCAATCTCAGCTTGGAAGGCTTCAACGTTAGGGTATTCTTCTGCGGGCAAAGTCGCTAAGGAAAAACGGCTACGGCCTGAACGCAGCAACCATTTATTATCTTGTTGTTCGACTTTCAGTTCGCTTTGTTCTGGCAAAGACTTAACAATATCGAGCAGTTTCTTCGCCGGAACCGTAGTACGACCTTCTTCGATATCACCGTGAACCACAGCTTGGCCCACGAGTTCGACTTCTAAATCTGTACCAGTCAGCTTAAGTGAGTGACCACTTACTTCTACAAGGAGGTTAGACAAAATGGGCAAGTTATGGCGTCTTTCTACCGCACCACACACCAATTGCAACGGCTTTAATAGGGCATCCCTATCAATTGAGAATTTCATCGTGTCCAAATTCCTTGTTTTAAGAAGATAAGGTTCTAATCAAATTAGCATAATCTTCTTTAATGTCGTGGCTCTCTTCCCGTAGCTGAGCAATCTTACGACAGGCATGCAACACTGTGGTGTGATCTCGACCACCAAAAGCATCACCAATTTCCGGCAAGCTTTGGTTAGTTAATTCTTTGGATAACGCCATTGCCACTTGCCTTGGGCGCGCAACACTGCGTGAACGACGCTTAGACAACATATCAGCCATCTTGATCTTGTAGTATTCAGCTACGGTTTTCTGAATATTGTCTATAGTGACTAATTTTTCTTGAAGTGCCAAGAGGTCACGTAAGGCTTCACGAACAAAATCAATGGTAATTGGCCGACCCGTGAAGTTTGCGTTGGCGATAACGCGGTTTAACGCCCCTTCTAGCTCACGCACGTTTGAGCGTAAACGCTTAGCAATAAAGAAAGCCACTTCATCGGGTAAATTAATGCAGCTCTCTTGAGCTTTACGCATCAAAATCGCCACGCGGGTTTCTAACTCTGGTGGCTCAATCGCCACAGTTAAACCCCAACCGAAACGCGATTTCAATCTGTCTTCAACACCGTCGATCTCTTTTGGATAACGATCTGAAGTCAAAATAATTTGGTGATTCCCTTCAAGCAACGCATTGAAGGTATGGAAGAATTCTTCTTGGGATCTGTCTTTATTAGCAAAAAATTGAATATCATCGATAAACAAGGCATCGACGCTACGGTAATAACGTTTAAATTCTTCGATCGCGTTGTTTTGCAGCGCTTTAACCATGTCCTGAACAAAACGCTCGGAATGCATGTAAACCACTTTGGCATTCGGATTATTTTTAATGATCCCATTACCTACAGCGTGCAACAAGTGAGTCTTACCTAGACCTGTTCCGCCATATAAAAATAGTGGATTATAAGCACCACCCGGATTTTCAGCCACTTGTAACGCCGCAGCCTTACCTAATTGGTTAGACTTACCTTCTACGAAGTTATCAAACTGGTAGCTAGGATTGATGTTACTGCGGTGATTCGCGTTCGCCATAGGCTCGGCTTGGACATTAAACGTCGTGCCTACCGTCGCTTTCGTTTGGGTATTGGGTGCTCGAGTTGGCGCAATCGGTGCCGGTACACTTGGCTTTTTCGCCGAAGGACGACTACCGATATCGAAACGCAATTTAGGCGCGTCGCTACCCATTTGCTCAGTAAAGAACTGATTAATGATATTGATGTACTTATCTCTGACCCAATCAAGCACGAAGCGGTTGGGCGCATAAAGCACCAGAGTATCTCCATCCATTTCGGCTTGTAACGGTCTGATCCACATACTGAACTGCTGAGCAGAAAGCTCATCTTGCAGTCGTCCGATACATTGTTGCCAAAGTGAAACAGCCACTTAGTTATCCCCAAAAGATCATCAAAAAAGAGGTGTATTCTATAGCGAGATCTCAAGGATCGCTATCCTTAAAAAATATTTATCCCCAGCGAGATCATTCTATGTGGATATCCTCGATCATCAAAGATCCAAAACGATCCTTTTATTCAGCACTAACCGCAAATCCTGCTTTATTAAGCGATCCACATTGATCTATAATGGCGCCCCTTCGATCGGCTCGAAGATCCCCTGCACTACTACATGTAGTGTCCGTGCACAGAGTTATCCACATCTTATGGTGTATTCTGGGGATTGATCTAAGGATACGCTGGCAGAAATAAAGCACTTACTTACTTTCGTTGTTGACGTGACTAAGTATTGTGATTACAATTCGGCCTCTTTTTTGCCCTTACCTCTATCCTAGAGATAAGGATATGTTCACTAATAACAAAGACGGATTGCCATCATGAGTAAACGTACTTTTCAACCTAGCAACCTGAAGCGCAAGCGTTCTCACGGCTTCCGCGCTCGTATGGCTACTGTAGGCGGCCGTAAGGTGCTTGCACGTCGTCGTGCGAAAGGTCGCGCTCGTTTATCTGCTTAATAAGTGGGTAACTAGTTGACTAGCTATACCTTTTCGCGGGAGTTACGTTTGTTAACTCCCGCGCAATTTAAATCTGTATTTTCCAATCCCATCAAAGCATCTTCTGCTGAAATTACCTTGCTCGCTATTCCTAACACGGAACAACATCCGCGTATGGGCCTTACTGTTGCTAAACGCTATGTAAAACGCGCCAATCAACGTAACCGTATTAAGCGCGTGATCAGAGATAGTTTTCGCTTAAATCAACACGACATTCCTCATCTTGATATTGTTGTGCTTGTCAGAAATGGCGTGATGGAAATGGAAAACGCTGAAATCAACAAATTGATAGAAAAGCTATGGCGCAAACTCAGTCGCCGCTACAATGGCTAGCGACCACGTTAATTCGTGGCTATCAAGTATTCATAAGCCCTATACTGGGCCCTCGATGCCGTTTCAATCCCACCTGCTCTCACTACGCTATTGAAGCAATAAAAGTGCATGGAACCGCGAAAGGTTGTTGGTTTGCATTGAAACGCATATTAAAATGTCACCCTTTACATCCCGGCGGTAGTGATCCCGTCCCCCCTAAAAATGATAGGTGTAATAAATAGGCTATGGAATCTCAACGCAATATATTGCTCATAGGACTACTGTTTGTCAGCTTTTTGCTGTGGCAACAGTGGCAAGCAGACAAAGCTCCTAAACCCGTTGCAACCGAATCGTCCTTAGTGGCGAACGCGGCAAGCTCGCACAGTGCCGATGTTCCAGAAGCTGATACAGGTGTTCCTGCTGCAGCAGTTACTGCAAACAGCAAACTGATTACGGTAAAAACAGATCAGTTAGACATTCAGATCAATCCAGTGGGTGGTGACATCGTTTTTGCTGCGTTAGTTTCGCACAAAAAAGAACTAGAGAAAGATCAACCATTCGTATTGCTTGAGCAAACGAATGATTTCACTTATATCGCTCAAAGCGGCCTAATTGGTCGCGATGGTATAGATAGCAGCGCAAAAGGCCGTGCCGCATTTAGCACAACGGCAACTGAATATACCTTAGCCGAAGGCCAAGATACCTTAGAAGTACCGTTAACTTATATTGCTGACAATGGTGTGACTTACACTAAAGTGTTCGTATTCCATCGCGGTAAGTTCAACATAGATGTTGACTATAAAATCAACAACACTTCAGCAGCACCACTGCAAGTTCAGATGTACGGTCAGATTAAACAAACGATCAAGCCATCTGAAAGCAGCATGATGATGCCTACCTATCGTGGTGGTGCGTTCTCAACGAATGATGTGCGCTATGAAAAATACAACTTTGACGACATGGCCAAAAGTAACCTGAACCAAGCCACTTTAGGCGGTTGGGCAGCCATGTTACAACACTATTTCGTTTCAGCTTGGGTGCCACCCGCAACTGACAGCAACACTATTTTTTCTAGTGTCAGTGCTGGCGGTTTAGCTAATATTGGTTTCCGCGGCGCGGTATACGATATTGCACCTGGTGCCAGCCAAGAAATTAGCTCACAGTTCTATGTTGGTCCTAAGGATCAAGCGGCACTGTCAGCGATTTCTGAAACCTTAAATCTCGTGGTCGATTACGGTTTCTTATGGTGGTTAGCAGTTCCTATTCACTGGCTATTGATGTTCTATCAATCATTCGTCGGTAACTGGGGTGTGGCAATTATTCTGATCACGTTAACCGTTCGTGGTTTACTGTTCCCGCTGACAAAAGCGCAGTACACCTCAATGGCGAAGATGCGTAATCTGCAACCTAAGCTGACAGATTTGAAAGAACGCTTTGGTGATGACCGTCAAAAGATGGGTCAAGCCATGATGGAACTGTATAAGAAAGAAAAAGTTAACCCTATGGGTGGCTGTTTACCTATTATTTTACAGATGCCAATCTTCATTGCCTTATACTGGGTATTGCTAGAAAGCTTCGAATTACGTCATGCACCATTTATGCTGTGGATCCACGATTTATCGGTACAAGATCCTTACTACATACTGCCGCTGCTGATGGGCGTCTCTATGTTTGTAATGCAGAAGATGCAACCAATTGCGCCGACAATGGATCCAATGCAAGTGAAAATGATGCAATGGATGCCAGTAATCTTTACCGTATTCTTCCTGTGGTTCCCATCAGGTCTAGTACTGTACTGGTTAGTAGGTAACATAGTTGCCATCACGCAGCAGAAGATTATTTATGCAGGTCTTGAGAAAAAAGGCTTAAAATAAGCCCTACCTTTAGCAAAGCATAAAGTGAAAATAATACTAAAGGCGGCTTAATTAGCCGCCTTTTCCTTTACATGATTTGGTAGATATTAGTTTGGTGGGTATTTCCGTGACAACTGACACTATCGTGGCTCAAGCCACCGCGCCCGGACGTGGCGGCGTTGGCATCATCCGAATTTCAGGCAACAAGGCCAGTGATGTCGCTATGGCCTTATTGGGTCATCTTCCTAAAACAAGATATGCCGATTATTGCGACTTTAAAAGTGCAACAGGCCAAGTAATCGACCAAGGCATAGCGCTGTTTTTTAAAGGCCCCAATTCCTTTACTGGCGAAGATGTATTGGAGCTTCAAGGCCACGGCGGCCAAATCGTTCTAGACATGCTGATCAAACGTGTAATGGAAGTCGGTGGTATTCGAATAGCCAAACCCGGTGAGTTCAGCGAACAAGCCTTTATGAACGACAAGCTAGACTTAACCCAAGCCGAAGCGATTGCCGATCTTATCGATGCCACCAGTGAGCAAGCGGCTAAAAGCGCTCTGCAATCACTCCAGGGTGAATTTTCTAAGGAAGTCCATGAGCTGGTGGATCAAGTCACTAACCTACGTTTATATGTAGAAGCTGCGATTGATTTCCCCGATGAAGAAGTCGACTTTTTAAGTGATGGCAAAATTGCCAATGCACTCTATAAAATCATCGACAAACTCGACCTAGTGCAAGCCAGTGCTAAACAAGGTTCTATCATCCGCGAAGGCATGAAAGTCGTGATCGCGGGTCGTCCTAACGCCGGAAAATCCAGCTTATTAAATGCCTTAGCCGGTAAAGAATCGGCTATTGTTACCGAAATTGCCGGTACAACACGGGATGTATTACGTGAGCACATCCACTTAGATGGCATGCCGCTGCACATTATAGATACCGCAGGTCTACGTGATACGACAGATACCGTTGAACAAATTGGTATAGAACGCGCGTGGAATGAAATAAACAGTGCCGATCGAGTGCTATTCATGGTGGATGGCACCACCACTGCCGCCGTTAATCCCCATGATATTTGGCCTGACTTTGTCGATCGCCTGCCCTCAAATTTAGGTGTGACAGTGATCCGCAATAAAGCCGATCTCACTGGCGAAGACTTAATGATGACAGAGGAACAAGGTTATAGTGTTTACCGGATCTCGGCGAAAACAGGCTTAGGTGTAGAACAGTTAAAGCAGCATTTAAAATCACTCATGGGCTACCAGAGTAACCTCGAAGGTGGCTTTATCGCCCGACGTCGTCACTTAGAAGCCCTTGAACTCGCCGCAAGCCATCTGCAATTAGGTAAAGAACAATTAGAAGTGTATCTAGCAGGAGAACTGCTGGCAGAAGAGTTACGCATGTGCCAATTAGCACTATCAGAAATCACTGGCCGCTTCACTTCTGACGATTTACTCGGCAAGATTTTCAGCTCTTTCTGTATCGGAAAATAACTAACCTTAATATTATTTCCAGATAAATCAGCCCATACAATATGGGCTGATTTTTTATCTACAACCGAATATTTCCACCCATCCTCATGATTCGACGTGGCGGTAATGATCTTGCATTTGATAGGATCTTGCATAAAGCGCAAACATCAATGCTGCCAAGATGGCAAAACCAGCAAAGAAAAACATCTGAAATGCGGTAATACTGATCCCCGTCTGGGCAATTTGCTCAGTCACAGCCGGACTTTTCACACTGACGTTCGCCAGTAACACCCATAAGTTACCTACGGTCACAGATAAGGTCCAAAAACTCATAATAGTGCCTTTCATGGCTTTAGGCGCTTGGCTGTAGGCAAACTCTAGCCCAGTGGCAGAGACTAATACTTCACCAAAGGTGAGCAAAGCATAGGGCACAATCTGCCAAAATATTGATAATACCGAGCCGCCATCCATCACCAATTGAATGCTACCAACGACTATCCAACTCACGCCCGTGATGGCAATCCCAGCCCCCATTTTACGCAAAGCAGTTAACTTTATACCCATGCGCTCAATCGCCGGATATAACACAAAGTTATTAAATGGGATAAGTAACATAACTAATAATGGGTTTAAAGCTTGCATCATGGCGGGTTCAAACCATTCCGGTTTAGACATGTCATTGGCTTGCAGTATCCATGTGGACGCTTTCTGATCGAACAAAGACCAAAAAGGAGTCACTAAAGCAAATAAGATTAAGATCCGTAGTACTGAACGCACCCCATCAACGGCGATATCCGGATGGATCCCCCTAGCGCGTTCGAGTTGCAATGAAGCCCCAGCGCCAACAAATCCCATCACTAGCACTAACGCACAACACAAACCAGCAACGATACCTAAGGTTGGAATATTCACTAAGGCATACGCTGCAGAAATTATCCCAACTAAAGCTAACACTAAACCTATGTTGGCTTGACCAGCGATTTTAGTGAGCAATGCGGTACGAATAACGGGTAAAAAACCATGGGGATTTTTCGGCTCGGGTGGCATATGCACATAACGTTTTCGACCTAACCAGAAGAACACAGTTGCAATAAACATTAAGACACCAGGGATCCCAAATGCGACCGCAGCACCATAATATTTCAATAGTAATGGCATAGATAACGAGGCAAAGAAGGAGCCAAAGTTAATCGTAAAATAAAACAGATCAAACGCTTTCTGCGCCAATGTTTTATTGGTTTGATCAAATTGATCTCCCATAAAGGAAGAAACCAAGGGCTTAATCCCGCCCGATCCGAGCGCAATTAAAAATAATCCCGTATAAAACCCTTGAATACTGTGTTCAAAAATAGCGAGAAACGCATGGCCAACACAGTAAATTAAACTTAACCATAAGATAGTATTGTATTTACCGAAAAAACGATCGGCAATCCAACCCCCGAGTAACGGGAAAAAGTACACTCCAATGACAAAGGAATGGAACACATCCTTAGCCATAGTTCCGCGCAGTTCTTCTGGAATAGACAACAAAAGTGCTGTCATCAAGAATGGGGTAAGAATATTCCGCATACCGTAAAAGCTAAAACGTTCACAAGCTTCACTGGCTATGATGTAAGGAATTTGCCGTGGCCACTGGGGCGCATTTACGGGTGTTGTCATGGATCATCCTATTATAATTATTTGATTTTAAATGAAATTAACTTTTTAAATATATTAATTATGTATCAAGAAGCTAAAGGTAACATGTAAGCGAAACCAACCTTATATAAAGGATGCAAAAACTGCAAAAATCACATATTGCTTCTGTGGTCCTATCCACATTTCCTTTATGATGAACATAATAATAGCCATTCAGCTATCTATTTAATTGAAATTAGTTTTAAAAACAACAACACACTGAGAAATCATAATGGCAAAGATTGAAGTAATCGTTGGTACAACATTGGGCAGTGCAGAGTATGTTGCCGACGAAATGATGGCCCAATTAACGGAGCAAGGACACCAAGTTCAAGTTCATTTAACCCCAACATTGTGCGAAATAGACACCCATGCACTGTGGATTATCGTGTCATCAACTCATGGAGCTGGTGATCTTCCAGATAATATTCAGCCTTTTTTCAACGAAATTACCGAGCAAAAACCGGATCTCAGCCAAGTAAACTTTGCCTTATGTGCAATTGGTGACTCAAGTTACGATACCTTTTGCCAAGGCCCAGAAAAATTAATTTCGGCCATTCAAGACTGCGATGCAAAAGCCTTTGTGGATAAGATCCAGATCGATGTACAGCTTGATCCTGTGCCGGAAGACCCAGCCCTTGCATGGTTAGCACAATGGCAACAGGACATTTAAGATCGCTTATTGGATAAGGTCCCGATCTATGTACAGTTTAGATCCTATTTATCCACAATTTACTTATTTAAAGTATAAACATGTGGATAAGCTATTATTTAGATCTGATCAACCTCTGTACTATTCACAGTCCGATCTGCTTAATGATCCGCCTTGTGGATAAGTAGGCGATCTATCCCCATGTTTAATGACATTAGATCGCGATCAGATCACAGGATCAAGATCGCGCTAATTAATGATTTATATAATGAATTTGGGTTATGCACAGAAAAACGCGATCCTAATAGTAAACATAATAAGAAGATCTATATAAAGATCTTAAGATCTATTAGTCCGGATCATCTCGATCGAACAGCGTAAAATGATCATTCACCTAAGACGAAGCAAATGCTAAAATGCTCGGCTCGTACTGAGTCTCTTAGCAATTGAAGGTAGTGGCATGCATTTTCATGAACGGTTTGATGTTATTGTTGTTGGTGGTGGTCATGCCGGAACTGAAGCCGCGTTGGCAGCAGCAAGAATGGGATCAAAAACATTATTACTAACGCACAATATCGATACGTTAGGACAAATGTCATGTAATCCAGCGATCGGTGGCATAGGCAAAGGCCATTTAGTGAAAGAAATTGACGCCTTAGGTGGTGCAATGGCAATCGCAACCGATTATGCAGGGATCCAATTTAGAACCTTAAATTCAAGTAAAGGCCCAGCAGTACGAGCAACACGTGCACAAGCTGACCGTGCACTGTATCGTCAAAAAATCCAAAATATATTACAAAACCAACCTAACTTACGTATTTTCCAACAAGCCGTAGATGACTTAATTGTTGAAAATCATCAAGTAGTTGGTGTAGTTACCCAAATGGGTTTAGCCTTTGAATCTCCAGCTGTTGTATTAACAACAGGTACATTCTTAAGCGGCAAAATTCATATAGGCTTAGAAAACTACAGCGGTGGCCGTGCAGGCGATCCACCAGCGATTGCTTTAGCAAATCGATTACGTGAATTACCGATCCGAGTCGGCCGTTTAAAAACAGGTACCCCACCACGTATCGATGCAAACACGATTGATTTTTCTCAAATGGCTGAACAGAAAGGCGATTCTCCATTGCCTGTGATGTCGTTTATGGGCGATGTCAGTCATCATCCAAAGCAAATTTCTTGCTGGATCACTCACACCAATGAAAAAACCCATGAAATTATTCGTGGTGGTTTAGACAGAAGCCCTATGTATTCAGGCGTCATCGAAGGTATTGGTCCACGTTATTGCCCATCGATTGAAGACAAGATCCACCGTTTTGCGGATAAATCTTCGCATCAGATCTTCATCGAACCAGAAGGTTTAAATACCAATGAGATCTATCCTAACGGGATCTCTACTAGCTTACCTTTCGATGTACAGTTGAATTTAGTACGTTCGATCAAAGGCATGGAAAACGCAGAAATCATGCGTCCAGGTTATGCGATCGAATACGATTATTTCGATCCAAGAGATCTGAAAAACTCATTAGAAACCAAAGCAATCAACGGTTTATTCTTTGCTGGCCAAATAAACGGCACTACAGGTTATGAAGAAGCCGGTGCTCAAGGTTTATTAGCAGGCATGAATGCCTCACTGCAAATACAAGGCAAAGAAGCCTGGTGTCCACGCCGTGACGAAGCGTATCTTGGAGTACTAGTTGATGATTTATCGACTCTGGGTACCAAAGAACCGTACCGCATGTTTACTAGCCGTGCCGAATACCGTTTGTTACTCCGTGAAGATAACGCTGATATTCGCTTAACGGCAAAAGGCCGCGAATTAGGTTTAGTTGACGACACTCGCTGGGCGGCATTTAGTGAGAAGTTAGAATCGATCGAACTTGAGTTACAACGTTTGCGCGCTCAATGGGTGCATCCAAATTCACCTTTGATCCATGCGTTAAACCCACACTTGAATACGCCGATCTCTCGCGAAGCATCATTTGAAGAATTACTGCGTCGTCCAGAAATGGATTACAGCAAGTTGATGCAGATCGAAGGTTTTGGTCCAGGGCTTGAAGACCCACAGGCGGCTGAGCAAGTTCAGATCCAAGTTAAGTATTCTGGTTATATTCAACGTCAGCAGGAAGAGATCAACAAAGCTGTGCGTAATGAGAACACAGGTTTACCTTTGACGCTCGATTACAAAGAAGTACCGGGCTTGTCGAATGAGGTGATTGCTAAGTTAAATAACCATAAACCAGAAACCATAGGCCAAGCCTCACGGATCTCTGGTATTACGCCTGCGGCTATTTCAATTTTGTTGGTTCACCTTAAAAAGCGTGGCTTATTACGTAAGAGTGCGTAAAAGCTAGCTTAATCGCTGTTTAGGTCATAGAAGGGAAGCATTCAGGCTTCCCTTCATCGTTTTCGGGCTTCATAATAGCCTTCGCGTTCATAATCGTATATTTGTTGAGGTTGCTCAGTGTTATCTGCCCAGTTAGAGGCTTATTTAGCCGAAATTAATTTGCCCGCCACCGCCGAGCAGAAAAAACAACTAATTGATTTTGTTGGCATGCTCAACAAATGGAATAAAGCCTATAACCTGACATCGGTGAGAGATCCCGAAGCTATGCTGATCCGTCATATCATGGACAGTTTAGTAGTTTCAAAACACCTGCAAGGTGAATGTTTTATCGATGTAGGCACTGGACCGGGTTTACCTGGGATCCCGTTAGCCATTATGAACCCCGATAAACAATTTGTGTTATTGGACAGCTTAGGTAAACGTATTCGTTTTCAAAAACAAGTGTCCTTTGGATTAGGCATACATAACATCAGCTCAGTTGAAAGCCGCGTAGAAGCTTATCAACCGGAGGATAAATTCGACGGCGTATTAAGTCGTGCATTTGCCTCAATCCAAGATATGCTGACTTGGTGCCATCATCTCCCCGCTGAACACGGACAGTTTTATGCACTTAAAGGCCAGTTGAATGATGAAGAGATGCAACATATTCCAAATGGATTTGTGGTGAAAGAAGTTATCGAGCTTAAGGTGCCTAAACTCGATGAAAAAAGACATTTATTGAAGATAATCAAAGAATAACAGGCTTAAAAGTGATAAATAAATCATTTATAAGCAAGGGCAATAAACCAGCATTTACATACAGGGTGATATTGTGGGTAAAGTGATTGCCGTGGCTAACCAGAAAGGTGGCGTAGGAAAAACAACTACTTGCGTTAACCTCGCCGCTTCGTTAGCAGCAACAAAACGTAAAGTATTATTGATCGATCTCGATCCTCAAGGTAATGCCACCATGGGGAGCGGTGTCGATAAGTATGACGTAGCTAATACAGCCTATGAATTATTGGTTGAAGAAAAATCTTTCGACGAGATCGTCATTAAAAACACTGCAGGTAAGTATGATCTGATCGCCAGTAATGGCGATGTCACTGCGGCAGAAATCAAATTGATGGAGTTTTTTGCCCGTGAGGTTCGTTTGCGTAACGCGCTCGCACCGATCAAAGATCAATATGATTATATCTTCATCGACTGTCCTCCTTCATTGAACATGTTGACCGTAAATGCTATGTCTGCGGCCGACTCTGTACTCGTGCCTATGCAGTGTGAATATTATGCCCTCGAAGGCTTAACGGCACTGATTGATACCATCACTAAGCTCGCTGCTATGGTTAATCCTGGACTTGGCATCGAAGGCATTTTACGTACTATGTATGATCCGCGTAATCGTTTATCTAATGATGTGTCCGATCAGCTAAAACAACATTTTGGTGACAAAGTCTATCGTACTGTTATCCCACGTAATGTGAGGCTAGCAGAAGCACCAAGTTTTGGAGCGCCTGCTATGTATTACGATAAATCGAGTGCTGGCGCTAAGGCGTATCTAGCGCTTGCGGGTGAAATGATCCGTCGTTCAGAACAACAAACTCAGGCTAAGCAAGCGTAAAGGATCACCATGACGTTGAAAAAAAGAGGATTAGGCAAAGGGTTAGATGCCCTACTGAGTAACAGTCATGCCGCCAGTAAAAAGCACACTGACGAAGCTGATGTTGTCGATAAAAAAGAAGAGCTTATCCATCTCGATTTAGACTTATTACAGCCAGGTAAGTATCAACCTCGTAAAGACATGTCCCCCGAAGCGTTGGAAGAACTGGCACACTCTATCCGCAACCAAGGCATTATTCAGCCTATCGTTGTGAGACAAGTAACGAGTAACATGTATGAGATCATTGCGGGTGAACGTCGTTGGCGTGCTGCGCAACTTGCTGGCTTGAATAAAATCCCCTGCATAGTAAAGCAAGTAGCTGATGAAGCCGCTGTTGCTATTGCTTTGATTGAAAACATCCAGCGTGAAGACTTAAATGCCATGGAAGAAGCCATTGCATTGCAACGTTTAATGCAAGAGTTTGAACTGACTCACCAACAGGTTGCCGATGTTGTGGGAAAATCCAGAGCGAGTGTATCTAACTTGTTACGTTTAAACGGCTTAAATGAGCCGGTTAAGCGTCTACTCGAGTATGGCGACATTGATATGGGTCATGCTCGCGCTTTGTTGGCAATTGAGGGAGAAGAACAAACAAATCTTGCGAGATTAGTGGCCGCTAAGGAATTAACCGTTCGCGAAACTGAACGATTAATTAATCAAACCTTAAATCCGCCTAAACAAGCCGAAACTACGACTAAAGATCAAGATGTTTGTCGTTTAGAGCAGCAGTTAATTGAAAGATTAGGTGCCAAAGTTTCGATCGCTCATAGCAGTAAGGGCACGGGTAAAATTGTAATTAACTATCAGAATCTGGCTGAATTAGACGGAATTCTTAGTAAAATTCATTAATGTCTGTAGATTAACAGTTTTTAATGTAAATTTGTGACAGATGCTAATCTTACATTTTAACTCGTTTGGCGCGAGATCACGTTAAAAGTGTTGTTTTTCCTTATCTCAAAGTTGCAATGAAGGCGTGAAAAGGTATACTTTCGCAAGCTTTTTGTGCATCGACATAAATACGGGTATTTGTCATCCGGTCATCGAAACAAAAAGTATGAATGCGGAGAGGATGAATTGAGTAAGGTTTTAGCGCGTCGTGGCCGGTGGTCAGCCTATAAATTGGTGATGATGCAGGCGGCGGTCGCTGGGGGTGCTTCAATTCTCTTTTTCGCCGTGTGGGGAGTTCAGTTTGGCTATTCTGCATTAGCAGGTGGTTCAATCGCTGTGCTCCCTAATTTTGTATTCGCAACCCTCGCTTTCTCCCACACGGGAGCAAGTTCAGCTGCAAAAGTCATAAAGACTTTTTACTGGGGGGAAGCGGTAAAGTTGCTGTTAACCATCGCAATGTTTTCGTTTGTGTTTATCAATCTTAAGGTCGCTTTTATGCCGCTTTTTGTTTGTTATGTGCTGACGCTAATCGTGCATTGGACAGCTCCTTTATACTTCAAGCAAAGTTAAGTGGGATGAATCATGGCTGCAACTGGTGAAGCGTTAACACCGCAGGGCTATATCCAACATCACCTTACCAACTTAAGTGTTGGTGAAGGCTTTTGGACATGGCACATTGATTCGTTGTTCTTTTCGGTTGGTCTTGGTGTTCTGTTCCTGTGGATTTTCCGCAGCGTTGGTAAAAAAGCGACTTCCGGTGTTCCTGGCAAACTGCAATGTTTTGTTGAGATTATCGTCGAGTTCGTAAATAACAGCGTGAAAGAAAGTTTTCATGGTCGCAATGCTCTGATCGCGCCTTTAGCTCTGACCATTTTTGTATGGGTATTCATGATGAACTTCATGGATATGATCCCTGTAGATTGGCTGCCTCACGCAGCAAGTTTAATGGGTATTCCCTATCTAAAAGCGGTTCCGACGACTGACGTTAACATTACCTTTAGCTTAGCTATTGGTGTGTTCGTGCTGATTATTTTTTACAGCATTAAGGTCAAAGGTGTGTCTGGGTTTGTTAAAGAATTGACACTACAGCCCTTTAACCATAAGGCAATGATACCCGTCAACCTCCTATTAGAGACTGTTACTTTGATTGCTAAGCCAATTTCATTGGCATTGCGACTCTTTGGTAACTTGTACGCAGGTGAGTTGATCTTCATCCTTATTGCGCTGATGTATGGTACCAACTTGTTATTATCTACCCTAGGTGTGACTCTGCAACTGGGCTGGTTAATATTCCACATTTTGGTTATCACGCTGCAGGCGTTTATCTTCATGATGTTGACCATTGTTTATTTAAGCATGGCGCATGAAGATCATTAAGGATTGCTGAAGAAATTTTAAACTAAATCATCAACTAATATAGATTTAGATACTGGAGATACAGATGGAAACGATTTTAGGCATGACAGCTATCGCTGTTGCTCTGCTGATTGGTATGGGTGCTCTTGGTACTGCAATCGGTTTCGGCTTATTAGGCGGTAAGTTCTTGGAAGGCGCTGCGCGTCAACCAGAAATGGCTCCTATGCTACAAGTTAAAATGTTCATCGTAGCGGGTCTTCTTGACGCCGTAACTATGATCGGTGTTGGTATCGCATTATTTATGCTATTTACCAACCCACTGGGTGCAATGCTGTAAAAAACGCTTCTGTCTTAACTCTAAATAGGAGGCTGTTGTGAATTTCAACGCTACCCTAATCGGTCAGACGGTCGCCTTTATCATCTTCGTGTGGTTTTGCATGAAGTTTGTATGGCCCCCTTTGATGAATGCCATCGAAGAGCGCCAAAAAAGGATTGCTGACGGTCTAGCTGATGCTGATCGTGCGGTAAAAGACCTGGAGTTGGCACAAGCGAAAGCGACTGACCAACTAAAAGAAGCCAAGGTAACGGCTAATGAAATTATTGAGCAAGCTAACAAGCGTAAAGCTCAAATAGTTGAAGAAGCCAAAACCGAAGCAGACGCTGAGCGTGCTAAAATCATCGCTCAGGGTAAAGCAGAAATTGAAGCTGAACGTAATCGCGTCAAAGAGGATCTGCGTAAGCAGGTTGCTACTCTTGCCATCATGGGTGCTGAGAAGATCCTTGAGCGTTCTATTGATCCAGCCGCCCACAGTGACATAGTTAATAAACTAGTCGCTGAAATTTGATAAGGGAGTTGAGTTATGGCTGAATTAACCACCATCGCTCGCCCTTACGCAAAGGCAGCTTTTGACTTTGCTATTGAACAAGATGCAGTGGATTCTTGGGCTGAAATGCTCACGTTTGCCGCATTGGTGAGTGAAAACGAAACCATGCAACCACTGTTAGCTGGCTCTTTAGCCAGCACTAAGCTCGCAGCACTCTTTATTAGTGTGTGTGGTGAGCAAGTCAATGTGCAAGGTCAGAACCTGATAAAGGTAATGGCTGAAAACGGTCGCTTAAAGGTGCTACCTGCTGTATCTCAGTTATTTACTGAATACCGTAATGAGTGGGCAAAAGAAGTAGAAGCCGATGTGGTTTCTGCAACTGAGCTGAGCTCTGAACAACAACAGCAGATTAGTATTTCTTTAGAGAAACGTCTCGCACGCAAAGTTAAGCTGAATTGTAGCACTGACGCCGCGCTCATCGCCGGTGTAATCATTAAGACAGGAGACCTAGTCATCGATGGCTCGGTCCGCGGTAAGTTATCGCGTCTGTCTGATAAGCTGCAGTCGTAATTGGGAGTTTGAGCATGCAACTGAATTCCACTGAAATCAGCGATCTGATTAAGCAGCGGATCGAGCAGTTCGAAGTCGTTAGCGAATCTCGTAACGAAGGTACTATCGTTGCGGTAAGTGACGGCATCATCCGCATCCACGGCCTAGCCGACGTGATGCAAGGTGAGATGATCGAACTGCCTGGTAACCGTTTTGCAATCGCGTTGAACCTTGAACGTGATTCTGTCGGTGCCGTAGTAATGGGTCCTTATGCTGATTTAGCAGAAGGCGTAAAAGTGAAAACGACTGGCCGTATTCTGGAAGTTCCAGTTGGCCGCGGTCTTCTTGGCCGCGTTGTTAACACTCTAGGTGAGCCAATTGACGGTAAAGGACCTATCGATAACGATGGTTTCTCGCCAATTGAAGTTATCGCACCAGGTGTTATTGAACGTCAGTCTGTTGATCAACCAGTTCAAACTGGTTACAAAGCCGTTGATGCCATGATCCCTATCGGTCGTGGTCAACGTGAATTGATCATTGGCGACCGTCAAACTGGTAAAACAGCAATGGCGATCGACGCAATTATCAACCAGAAAAATTCTGGCATTAAATGTGTGTACGTCGCGATTGGCCAAAAGGCTTCTACTATCGCTAACGTAGTACGCAAGCTAGAAGAACACGGTGCTTTAGCTAACACTATCGTTGTTGTTGCAACTGCTTCTGAAGCCGCTGCTCTACAATACTTAGCGCCATATTCTGGTTGTTCTATGGGTGAATACTTCCGTGACCGCGGTGAAGATTCTTTGATCGTATACGATGATTTGTCTAAGCAAGCAGTTGCTTATCGTCAAATTTCGTTACTGCTCAAGCGTCCACCAGGCCGTGAAGCTTACCCTGGTGACGTATTCTATCTACACTCACGTTTATTAGAGCGTGCATCACGCGTTAACGCGATTTATGTAGAGAAGTTCACTAAAGGTGCAGTAACTGGCAAAACTGGTTCTTTAACCGCGCTGCCTATTATTGAAACGCAAGCGGGTGACGTTTCTGCATTCGTACCGACCAACGTAATTTCTATTACCGATGGTCAGATCTTCCTTGAGACCGATCTGTTTAACTCTGGCCTACGTCCAGCGGTTAACCCAGGTATTTCTGTTTCTCGTGTTGGTGGTGCGGCTCAGACTAAGATCATCAAGAAACTGTCTGGTGGTATTCGTACCGCACTAGCACAGTATCGTGAGCTTGCTGCGTTCTCGCAATTTGCATCTGATCTTGACGATGCAACACGTGCTCAGCTTGAGCATGGTGTGCGTGTTACCGAACTGATGAAGCAAAAGCAATATGCTCCTATGAGCGTAGCCGCTCAAGCTGTGTCTATTTTCTCAGCTGAAAAAGGTTACCTGAAGAGTGTTGAGCTGAATAAGGTCGGTAATTTCGAAGCCGCTCTGCTCTCGTTCATGAACAGCGAGCATGCTCCTTTAATGAAGCTTATCAATGATACTGGCGATTATAGCGCTGATATCGAAGCTGAATTAAAAGCTGGCCTCGACAAGTTCGTAGCAACCCAAACCTGGTAACAATGATAGAGGTGTCTTAAGACACCTCAGGTCCAGATTGGAGAGTAGAGATGGCCGGCGCTAAAGAGATTAAAACCAAGATCGCGAGTGTGAAAAACACTCAGAAGATCACGTCCGCCATGGAAATGGTGGCAGCCAGCAAAATGCGCAGAGCGCAGGAACGCATGGCTGCGAGCCGTCCATATGCGGAAAGCATGCGTAAGGTGATCGGTCACGTCGCGCAAGGTTCTCTCGAGTATAAACACCCCTATTTGGAGGTGAGAGAGGCTAAGCGGGTTGGTTACATTGTTGTAGCAACCGACCGTGGCCTTTGTGGTGGTCTGAACGTTAACCTTTTCAAAAAGGTTATTGCAGACGTGAAAAGCTGGAAAGCCCAAGGTGCAGAATTTGAATTTTGCCCTATCGGCGCACGTAGTGTGCAGTTTTTCAAAAACTTCGGTGGACAAGTGTCTGCTCACGCTTCAGGTTTAGGCGATGCTCCAAAGCTCGCTGACTTGATCGGGACAGTCGGTGTCATGCTAGAAGCTTACAACGAAGGCAAGCTGGATCGTCTGTACGTGGTATTTAACAAATTTGTGAATACTATGACGCAGACTCCTGTGATCGAGCAGCTGCTACCTTTGCCTAAATCAGAAGATGATGAAACTGCTCATCGTTGGGATTATATCTACGAGCCAGATCCAAAAGCACTTTTGGATACTTTATTGGTCCGTTATGTAGAATCTCAGGTTTACCAAGGTGTTGTTGAAAACATTGCCTCTGAACAAGCTGCCCGTATGGTAGCAATGAAGTCGGCAACAGACAACGCGGGTGAGCTTATCAACGACTTGCAACTGGTCTATAACAAGGCCCGTCAGGCTGCTATTACGCAGGAACTGTCGGAAATTGTTTCTGGTGCCTCTGCGGTTTAGGTTAGGTAACGAATACAAGTTTTAGAGGATTAATCATGAGCACAGGTACTGTTGTCCAAGTGATTGGCGCGGTTGTGGACGTAGAGTTCCCACAAGATGCCGTACCTCAAGTATATGACGCTCTGAAAATCGTAGGTGAAGGCCCGTGTAATGGTTTGGTGCTGGAAGTTCAGCAACAGCTAGGTGGTGGTGTAGTTCGTACCATCGCTATGGGTTCTTCTGACGGTCTGCGTCGTGGTCTTGAAGTAGTAAACTCAGGTTCACCTATTACTGTTCCAGTTGGTACCGCCACTCTTGGCCGTATCATGAACGTATTAGGCGAGCCTATTGATGAAGCGGGTCCAATCGGTGAAGAAGAGCGTTATGTTATTCACCGTACAGCTCCTTCATACGAAGATCAATCAAGCTCTACTGAACTGTTAGAGACTGGCATCAAGGTTATCGACCTTGTTTGTCCATTCGCTAAGGGCGGTAAAGTCGGTTTGTTCGGTGGTGCGGGTGTTGGTAAAACAGTTAACATGATGGAACTGATTAACAACATCGCTAAAGCCCACTCGGGTCTTTCTGTATTCGCCGGTGTAGGTGAACGTACTCGTGAAGGTAACGACTTCTACTACGAGATGAAAGATTCTGGCGTTCTCGACAAAGTGGCCATGGTTTATGGTCAGATGAACGAGCCTCCAGGTAACCGTTTGCGTGTTGCACTGTCTGGTCTGACTATGGCAGAGAAGTTCCGTGACGAAGGTCGTGACGTACTGTTGTTCGTTGACAACATCTACCGTTATACCTTAGCCGGTACTGAAGTATCTGCACTGTTAGGTCGTATGCCTTCTGCGGTAGGTTATCAACCAACATTGGCTGAAGAGATGGGCGTTCTGCAAGAGCGTATCACTTCAACTAAGACGGGTTCTATTACTTCTGTACAAGCGGTATACGTACCTGCGGATGACTTGACCGATCCGTCACCAGCAACAACCTTCGCTCACTTAGATGCGACTGTTGTACTGTCACGTCAAATTGCTTCTCTGGGTATTTACCCAGCGGTTGACCCATTGGATTCGACTTCACGTCAATTAGATCCATTGGTTGTTGGCCAAGAGCATTATGACGTTGCTAACGGCGTGCAAACTGTACTGCAACGTTACAAAGAGCTGAAAGACATTATTGCGATTCTGGGTATGGATGAATTGTCTGATGAAGACAAGACTGTCGTATTCCGTGCTCGTAAGATTGAGCGTTTCTTATCTCAGCCTTTCTTCGTAGCAGAAGTCTTTACTGGATCTCCTGGTAAGTACGTTTCTCTGAAAGACACTATCCGTGGCTTTAAGGGTATTTTGAACGGTGAGTTTGATCACCTGCCAGAACAAGCGTTCTACATGGTTGGCTCAATCGATGAAGTCATCGAGAAAGCGAACAAAAAGAAATAACTAGGTAGTAATACTTAGTTTTTTAAGGAGAACGGGATGGCAGCCATGACAGTACATCTTGATATTGTAAGCGCAGAGAGCAAAATCTTCTCTGGTCGTGTAGCTTCGCTGCAAGTGACTGGTTCTGAAGGTGAGTTGGGCATAATGCATGGCCACGCTCCTTTGCTTAGTTATATCAAACCTGGCATGGCGCGCATCGTCAAGCAAGACGGCAGTGAAGAAGTGTTTTACCTTTCAGGTGGTATTCTGGAAGTGCAGCCTTCTTCTGTCTCCGTATTGGCTGATGTGGTTATGCGTGCCAAAGATATTGATGAGCAAGCGGCATTAGAAGCTAAGCGTCGTGCAGAAGCCCATATGGCAACTGCTGGCGCTGACTTCAATTATGACGCGGCTATGGTTGAGTTAGCTAAGGCTATGGCTCAATTACGTGTTGTTGAAACCATCAAGAAAAACATTGCCAGATAAGGTTATTGTTTGTGAAAAAAGGCGACCCTATGGTCGCCTTTTTTGTGTCTAAAAATGGGATAGATTGGCATTCTTGCATGTCTTTGATTGATTAGCATCGCTATCTACTTCGCTTTTCGATGTGCTTTCCGTTAAAATTGCGCCACTAATACCAATCGTATTAAATATCTGTTCATTCAGCGGGAGTTCAACGCGCTTTAGACAAGGCGAAGGCTTGAAGGCATAGTGGTGCTCTGTCGAAAGCCTTAAACGCAGTATAAAGCGCGCTGCCATGTATTTAACATCGGCCGCCCTTCGGGAGCCTCACAGGCATCCCACTCCCGTGTTGCATTGATTTAAAAGGGAATAACCATTTCTGCGTCAATGCGCCTTGGATTGAGATGCCTGTGAGGCTCTGAACTGATTAGATATTTAATGTGATTGGTATACGACCGTAATTTTTCACCCTCTTGGGTATTTGTTCAAGGATATGGTAATGGCATTAAATGTAGTGATCTTAGCGGCTGGCAAGGGAACACGGATGCGCTCTGATCTTCCTAAGGTATTACATCCCATCGCCCATAAGAGCATGGTGCAACATGTCATCGATACCGCTAATAAAGTTGGCAGTGACTCTATTCAGTTAGTCTATGGTTATGGTGCCGACAAGCTACAAGCCTGTTTGGGTGAGCAACAACTTAACTGGGTATTGCAAGCCGAGCAATTAGGCACAGGTCATGCGGTTGCACAGGCTAGCCCACATATCGCCGACAGCGATACAGTACTTATTCTTTATGGCGATGTGCCGTTGATCCAGACATCAACTCTCGAAGCCTTACTCGCCGCCCGTCCTGAAAATGGCGTTGCTATTTTAACAGTGAATTTAGCGAATCCTATGGGTTATGGCCGTATTGTCCGTGAGCAAGGAAAAGTCATTGGAATTATTGAGCAAAAAGATGCGACTGCAGAACAGTTGCTGATCAACGAAATTAACACCGGCATCATGGCGGTTCCGGGTAAACAACTTAAAACTTGGTTGAGCCGTTTATCGAACAATAATGCCCAAGGCGAATATTATCTAACGGATATTATTGCTATGGCGCACGCTGATGGCGTTGCTATTGATACTGCTCAGCCACAATCGGCCATTGAAGTGGAAGGCGCTAATAATCGCGTACAATTAGCGCAACTTGAACGTGCTTACCAAGCTCGTGAAGCCGAAAAACTCATGTTGGCGGGAGCGAACCTTCGCGACCCAAGCCGTATCGATATCCGTGGTGAAGTCACTGTTGGTATGGATGTGATGATCGATATTAATGTGATATTCGAAGGCAAAGTGACCTTGGGTAATAATGTCACTATTGGCGCAGGCGCGATTTTAATTGATTGCGAGATTGCCGATGATGCTGAGATCAAGCCTTACTCTATTATCGAAGGTGCTACGCTTGGCGTTGCTGCCAGTGCTGGCCCATTTGCCCGTTTACGTCCCGGCGCAGAGCTTAAGCAAGATGCACATATAGGCAACTTTGTTGAAGTGAAAAAAGCGGTGATTGGCGTGGGATCAAAAGCAGGGCACTTAGCCTATTTAGGCGATGCCATCATTGGTGATGGCGTCAACATTGGTGCTGGTACTATTACCTGCAACTATGATGGCGCGAATAAGCATCTTACTGTTATCGAAGATAACGTCTTTGTCGGCTCTGACACTCAGTTGGTGGCTCCAGTGACCATAGGTAAAGGGGCAACTTTAGGGGCCGGTTCAACGATTACCCGTGATGTAGGTGAGAATGAGTTAGTGATCACTCGTGTTAAACAAAAACACCTCACTGGTTGGCAACGTCCAGTGAAAATTAAAAAGTAAGTTTTAAAACTCAACTTAATGTCAAAAAAGCGGCCATGTGCCGCTTTTATCTTTATTGTGTTCAATGTTTTGCACTAAAAAGCCTTTTTATTAAGTAATGCTTAATAATTAAGATTTTCTTCATGTTTTTGTGGTATGGGCAAATTGTTGGTTTTTAAGTTAATTTGATCACTATCACACGCAATTGTAAATTTTCGTAAAGAAGAGAAAATAAAAACACTTCTCATTTATATTGCCTGCAATTCTAAGACGAAAGGTCTATTTGAGGTGTTGGCAATGGTATTTAAATATTCAGTTATAGGTTTAGCTGTAGGCTCGGCATTAATGGCTATGCCGGTTATTGCAGAAGTGGCGAGCGATAAAAATATTGAGCGCATCAATGTGACTGGCCGTACTTTTAACGACTATAAAGTCGGTAGTGCATCGGGTGCCATGCGTGGCGATATCGACTTAATGGATACCCCACAGTCAGTTAATGTGATCCCCGATTTTGTGACCGATGAACAGTTGGCCACTAACCTTGCCGAGGTTTTAGTTAACGACTCCAGTGTGACGGCGGGAACCACGCGCTGGAACCGTCAAGTCTTCAGTATCCGCGGCTTCGAGCTCGATTCGGGTAACGGTTATCTTATTAATGGCCATCAACAATGGTCTCACTACGTACAACCAATTGAAACTTTACAGCAAGTCGAAGTATTGAAAGGTCCTTCGAGCATGTTGTACGGCCAATCTGGCCCTGGTGGTTTAGTGAATATGGTCACTAAGAAACCGACCTATGATTCAATGTTAGATCTTGGTTTTGATACGGATGGCTACGGTTCAACCCGTGCTCAGCTAGATGCGGGCGGCAGTTTAAACGACGCACAAAGCATTCGTTATCGCGGCGTGTTAGTGAAGCAAGATACTAAATACTGGCGTGAATATTCGACCACAGATGAAAACCAAGAGCGTGATCGCTGGTTGGGTTACTTAAACTTGGAATTTGATATCAGTGATGATGTTCTGTTATCGGTTAAGTACGATCACACCCAAGATAAAGCGGGCATAGATGCGGGTGGTTGGTTAGATAAACAAGGTAATGTTATCGGTGAACGTAAAACCGTATGGGATGCACCTTGGGCCTTTACCGATAACACAGTCTCTAACTTAGGTGCCGATCTAACTTGGCAGATGAGTGATGATTGGAAAGTTAAAGTCGGCTATAACGATCAACAATTTAATCGTCAACGTTTTGATTCAGCTCCCCAATATACTGAAGACCCATTCACTAAGGGGTATAGTATCAAACCATTCGATCGTTACGACGACTGGCAGCATAAAACCGCTTTCGTGGACTTTACGGGTGAATTTGCCTTAGCGGGCATGGAGCACCAATTCCTTATTGGGGCTAACTACTTAGACTATTTCTACCAGCAGCAAATTCAGCGTGGGGCAACTCAAACCGTTATTTCTGGGCAAGCGGTAATTGAGCCAGATCTTGATTACCACAATGGCAAAAAAGGTACCCCAAGCGAATACAAGTATTACGGTTTCTATTTACAGGACTTAATGACGCTTAATGAGCAATGGAAATTGCTTGCTGGCGTGCGTTACGACGAACAGAAAAAAGATGGTTATGGCGAAAATAGCTATGCCGTATCGCCTAAGTTTGGTGTGATCTACTCGCCAATGAGTAATGGCAATATTTACGTTAACTATTCAAAAAGCTTTACACCACAAGGTGCGGTAAATAACAAATTCGATGTCAACGATGGCCTGAATTTAAAGCCAGAATACGGTATTCAATATGAACTGGGTACTAAGTGGGAATTGTTTGACGATAGCCTGTTATTAACCGCAGCGGTATTCGATATTACGCTCGAAAACATCACAATTTCAGAGAAATTATCTGCACCAATTGGTGATTATACCGATATCACTACTCAGGGTGGTGAACAGAAACATCGTGGCTTTGAAATGGGAGCACAGGGTCAAATCGGTGATAGCTGGTTTGTGACTTCTTCCATGATGTATTTAGATGCAGAGTATCAAACGGGAGATGCCCGTGAAGGTAAAACTCCGATTGATGCCCCTGAGTGGTCGGCCAATATCTGGACCCGTTACGAAGTGACTGACAATTTTGCGATGAACTTCGGTGCTATCTATGTGGGTGAGCGTTTTGCCGATCTCGATAACACTATTACTAAAGATGGTTATGTGCGTTTCGATATAGGTGCAGCCTACACTATGGATATCATGGGCAAAGATGTGAGCCTTCGCGCCAACGTGAGAAACCTCTTCGATACCGATTATATCGATGGTGGTCAGTACAATATGGTCACTATTGGCCAAGACCGTAACTTCAGTGTTGCAGTTGAAGCTAAGTTCTAATACTTATTAGGATTTTTAATCCATTTAAAGCAGTTTATCCCTAAAGGATAAACTGCTTTTTTATGGGCTAATTTCCAAGTTGACTGGCTAGACAGATAAAAAAATTGCTTGGATCATGCAAAAGTGTGTTTCGTATGACTAGGGTCTGTTGATCTTTGCTGTACAAATGTTGTTCAGCAATACATCGGCAGCCACATTAACATAAACGCCAGTGACACCATACTGGCGTAATTTCTTGCTAGCTTGTCATATCTTGTTGATATTGCTCGATAGTGCTTAATTCTTCCAAAAGCATTCTCCACTAAATGTCGATACCGATATAAGCACCAATCGACTCTTTCTTGAGGTGTATTCTTATAGCGGCGCCTTGGAATAACAGATTTCCC
>NZ_JAKKSG010000035.1:0-32012 GCF_025653545.1 Shewanella sp. SW1
CGACGTTAATAAAGCGTTTGCGTAAGACGTTAAGTATCACGTAACAGTTTACATGCACTGATGAATAAACGGTCAACCGTACCTATTAGAGCCTGACTGTGCCAAGGCATTAAATGCCGATGTAGTGATAAGGTAATAGGTTTCGGATTTACATCATGGCGCGGGTAAAAAAGCCTATTTAGACGCCGAATATATGGTAGTGAACCAATCATTCAACGGTGTTGTAAAAGCTGAGGCGTCCATATATGGCATAGTGAATTTGGCCACCTAATAAGAAATGTTATGGTCCCTTCATAACCCATTTAGGTGGCAACATAAATAAAAGTAAACGTGCTCAATATAGCGCAGCCATTAAGCTCGAAACCGCTCAATTAGTCGTTGATCAAGGTTACACACAAGAAGCGGCGGCAAAAGCCATGAACGTGGGTAAATCGACGATCAGTAAGTAGGTAACACAGTTTCAAATCGAGCGCCAAGGGCTTGCACCTAAAGCCTCACCCATGACACCTGAGCAGATTGAAATTAAAGCACTTAAACGTGAAATTGAACGTATAAATCTCGAGAAAGAAATCTTAAAAAAGGCTACCACTCTATTGATGTCGGACTCGCTGAACAATTCTCGATAATCAAGAAACTCAATCAGAGCAACAAATATCCTATTTCAGTGTTATGCCATGTATTTAACATGAACCGGAGTAGCTACCGTTATTGGGTGAGCCGTGAACTTGTAGCGGCACCTGAGCAGCGGATTTTAGAGCTTGAAATCAAAGCAATACCCGCTAAAAGCAAACCGTCTGTTGGTGCAAGAAGTATCGCAACAATCGCCTCGGAACGTGGCTTTGCGTTAAGTCGTTATCGGGTTACTCGGTTAATGAAAAAGCTCGGACTAGTGAGTTGCCAACAACCCAAGCACCGTTATAGAAAGGCTGAAAATGAGCATGTGACTATCCCGAATGCACTCAGCGACAATTTGCAGTTGTCGAACCAAACACCGTTTGGTGTGGTGATGTGACGTATATTTGGGCGGGTAATCGTTGGTGTTATTTAGCGGTTGTACTGGATTTATTTTCGAGCAAAGCCATTGGTTGGGCGATGTCATTTTCACCGGATACTGAGTTAACGGTAAAGGCCTTAGATATGGCCTAAACCTGTAAAAACTCCATGTCATAAAGTGATATCATTATAGGCAAGTATAGGTAAAATAAAAATTTTTTATAGTAACCTCGTTTTGCGAGTAATAAACAAGCACTCTTGTTTAAAAAAATAAGACCAAGTCACAGTGTCAAATTTTTGCTGAGTAACAGGCACAAAAATGGAACACTATTTGCTAATAATTCAAACATTACATCGTGTAAGCGACATATGAATCTGCTCTTAAGTGATTCGACCTAACCGAGGAAAATATGCGAGCCTTAGATGCACTATTAGTATTACCAGAAGATATCTGCACTGAGATGGAGTTAAAGCATATTATTTTACTGGCGCTCAAACTAAATAACCTTGAGCTTGCAACAGCAACTCTAGTCAAAATTTTGGCTTATATTGATGAGTACATGCCTCAGTATGCGCATATTTTAAAACTCCAAGGCAAGATTCAAGACTCAGTTAATGTCTACCTAGATTACTTAGAGAAGTATCCATCGGATACACAAACATGGATAAAATTTGGATTATTCATGTTTTAAATCAATCAAGTAGAAGCTTAGTACACTGCATTTTCTAATGCAATTAATGCCGTTCCCGATAATCAAGTGGCACGTGATTACTTATCTGAACTCACAAGACTAATGAACGTCTCACAATAACAGGCTCAAGATCACCGAACTCGCATATTCGTGTTCAGTGATTTCACTATTACCTCGCTAGACCGTATAATTAGCCTCGTTTCAGCATTGCTCATCTGCATATCCTAGGAGATTTTGTTTGGCTCATACCTATATACCTTTAGAAACTTACCGCCGTAAGTGGATTTTCAACCACAAAGACTTGCCTGTCACTGACGAGGACAAGGCGCATATCCTGCCGTTAACAGATAAAAGTGCGATGGAAATCTGGAACCAATGGATTAGCAACAAGAGTAGTCGTGCGGAGCAATTCACTAAGGGAGATTGGGCGGCGAAGGCTGATGCTTGGGTGGAAACAGATCATTGGCAGAGCGCTTGGGATAGTGAAGATAGCAGTTTACCCACCATGTTAGCTGAGTTTATACAATGGCCCGATGAGACGCCGGTGTATTTTTGCTATGAAAAATATCAGATTATTGAAACTCGTTGGGATGTGTTCGTCCGCAATTGGAAGTGTTTTCTTTTCTTTGACGACGGTCCCATTTTGATCTCGCCAAAACAGAAACAAGCGGTGATGTTCGAACAGAGTGGTCAATACAAGCTAGGCACTCGCGGATAATTTATACAGGGCGCTTAACGCTGATGATTTCCCATCGATAGCTTTACGCCAACACTTTTACGCAATAGTTTAGCGCGAGGAGTCATCTTGTTGGCATGCTCATACTTAATGATGAGTATGCCATACTCGAAAGATACTTAAGCACAATTAGCCTATCTCTCCCCTCTTCTTTAGATTAACATCCATTTTCGGTGCCGAGTATTTGAGAAGTTGGGGTCAACTTTTTGCTGTAAATACTCATAAAAATCTGCTTTAAACCCAATAATTAAAATAGAAAAATGAGGTGTATTATGAAGTTACTCTCCACTCTTACCCTAGCAAGCGCGCTGTTATTACCCCACACATTAATGGCCAAAGAAGTCTCAGGAGTGCAAGTCGCCGAGACAGTGACATTAGATAGCCAAACATTACAGCTCAATGGTGCGGGCGTTCGCAGTAAGTTCTTTATGGATTTGTATGTAGGCAGTTTGTATTTGCCAGCAGCATTGAGTAGCACAGCAGCGGTTATTGATGCACCAGTTGCAGCGATACGTCTTAACATTACCTCAGGCATGATCACCTCAGAAAAAATGCGCGATGCGATCACTGAAGGTTTTGAGCAAGCGACGGCAGAAAACACCGCCGATATTCAACCGCAAATAGATACCTTTATGGCGCTGTTTAAGGAAGAAATTAAAGAAGGTGACCAATTTACCTTAGTCGCCAATAAAGCCCGCGGCGTGACGGCCTATAAAAATGGTCAGGAACAAGCCACCATCGAAGGTGAAATGTTCCGTCAAGCACTGTTAAAAATTTGGCTAGGTGATAAGCCTGCCCAGAAAAGCCTCAAAGAGGCCATGCTGGGCAAATAACTGACATTAACGTTAGAATTTGAATTCGATATCCAAGGCCGCTGCGCCTTGGTTATCCATTTCAAGCGCGGCTTGATTTGTCACTTCTAACTCACCATCAAAGTAATAACCAGCATAGAGGTTTACGGTTAAAGCAGGCGTTGCCCGCCAACCACCACGCAGATAGCTCACCCATTCGTTCGTTTCTACAGCAATATCATCATCCTCAATAAGGAATCGCTCAGTACGACGTGAACTCCCCAAACCAATATTCCAATCAGGATTGAATTGATAACTGAGCTCTAGTCCTGCTGGACCACTAAAACCGGCTTGGAATGGGTTAGCCAGTGCCCAATGTTCATCTATCTGCCAACGCATGGCAAGATAAGGCACAGTGCGAACCTCATCGATATCATTAAGATACGCGACTCCAAAGCCAATCATGTTTCCCGAATCAAATGCATACATGGCCGATGCCACAATATCGTAACTCTGAGCTTGGCTAGCCGATGCAGTATCGGCGTAGGCATATTGGATCTGCGGCGCTAAAAAGAAGGCCCAATGTTTATCCATGCGATAATTTAACGACACTCCGGCACGATAACGATTAATATGATCCCAATTCTGTCCGTCTGTGCCAAACAGCGGTGCGACATTGTTTGCGCCAGTAAGCGTGATGTTCCGCCAGTCATAATCAAGTCGGTCATAGCCCACACGAAAGCCTAGCGACCATTGCTTATCCAGCGATACATTCATCCCAGCATTCAGTAATAAGCTGTCCCTTTGTAGCTCAGTATTGCCATTAGCTACCTCGGCGCTTTGGGTGCTGATCTGTGTGACACTTAATCTAAAAGGTTTGTATTCCTGCGAAGGTTTATCCGCTGCAATAGCGGCACAGCTCATTAACGGTAACAATAACGGTAACAAACTGCCTTTCAGCAACCGCTGTTTTACGCTTAATGGTGCGAGTTTTCGATTAGCCACGCTAGCTCCTTGCATTTAAAATAATGGATAAATTTTTGTGCATAATATGCGCTATTGAATAAAAAGGTTCACACTTTCAAAATGAAGATACAAACTAATACCTTTGAAACAAACAAGTCTTCACTCTACCCGATGCGCCCTCAAGAACATGTCGGCACAACCCAAAATATACTCATTTCTATCGTTAGCGAGTTCATCAGCCGCTAACCCCAATTCTAATTTGAGTTTTAGCTCACCAAACAACATTAAACATAAACGCACTGCACTATGGTGAGCATTACCAAATCGATATTGCCCTAACGCCTCTACAGCGACTAAATAATCCGCCAATAAGCCCACTATGTGTTTAGGGCCCGCGTCAAAGAACAATCGCGACACTTCAGGATGACTTTCGGATTGCGCCACACAGGCTTTGAATACAGTAATAGCTTCAGGACTAACGATCATCTCCCCAAATTGCAAGGCAAATTGGGTTAATGCCGATTCCGGCTTAGTGGGATCACTTAACAAATCATCGTTAAGATTATGGCCAACACACTTAGATTCAATTGCCGCAACAAATAATTCATCTTTACTGCCGTAATGGGAATATACGGTTTGTTTCGACACGCCCGCAAGCTTTGCAACCTCATCCATACTGGTATGAGGGAAACCTTGACGACAAAACAAATCAATAGCAGCCACAAGGACTTGCTGACGTTTTTGTTCACTACGGCTCAAAGGTAATTGCGTCTCAGAGGAATGCGTCATATCAGCTCTCGAATAGATAGACATAATTAATTGGCATTAGTTAAGCACAAAATAGACTAGACAGTCTAGTTTCACGCAACTAGACTAGCAAGTCTAGTTACATAGTATTAACGTTTAACTTACAGCGGAAGCCTTTAAAATGGATCGAACTGCCCGACTTTCTTGGCGCACTCTTAGCGTCTGCGTGTTTGCTTTAGCCACATTATCCGCCTGTCAAAAGGAAGTCACCGAACACGCTACGACAGCCACGCTACCCACAGTCACAAGCCAAGCGTTGATACAGACCCCAAGTTATGAACACTTTCAGACCTTCACTGGCACTATCCGTGCAGGTAACACCACAGGTGTAGGCTTTGAACTAGCAGGAAAGTTAAACAATTTACAGGTCGATTCTGGGAGTAAAGTTAAGCAAGGACAAATACTTGCAGTTCTCGATACCCGGCTACTCGAAGCCGAGCGTCAAGAGATCCAAGCAAGTCTGGCACAAACCCAAGCCGATGTTGATCTGGCCACCAGCACTCTAAAACGTAATCAAGAATTAAAAAAATCGGGCTATGTCTCTGAGCAGCTATTAGATGAAAACAGCTCACAATTAAATAGCTTAGCCGCAGCGAAAAACCGTCTACTTGCCTCGCAGCATGCCAACCAACTTAAGCTCGACAAATCCATTTTAATGGCTCCCTTTGACGGTACCATAAGCCAAAGGCTACATAATCTTGGCGAAGTGATTGCCGCGGGCAGTCCTATCTTCACCTTAGTGGGTAACATCAATCCTGAAGCTTATATTGGTGTTCCTGTTGCGCTAGCGGAGCAATTTAACACCAAACAGCAAGTGCAAGTTAGTGTACGAGATCAAACCTTTACTGCTGAAATTGCCGGTATTAGCGCTGAAGTCAATCCCATCAGTCGTACCCTACAACTGAGAATAAGCCTGCCAAATGATGCCCATGTAATCAATGGCGAAATTGCGTATCTACATCAACAACAGCAAATCCCGCAACCGGGCTATTGGGTACCCATTTCCGCATTGACGGATGGTATTCGCGGATTATGGAATCTCTATGTCATCGCAAACTATGAACAGCAATCCATCATAGAGCGCCGCGATGTGGAAATCCTCTACACCACCCAAGACATGGCCTACATTCAAGGCGCGATTCAGCCTAATGAAATCTATGTCAGCCAAGGGCTGCATAAGCTGGTCGTCGGCCAAACTGTATCTCCCATTGCCGCAGCCACGAGGTAATTATGATTAAAGCCTTTGTTGAAAACGGCCGCTTAGTCAGCCTCGTTATTGCGCTATTACTTGTCGCAGGCTTTGGTGCGATATCGAGCCTACCGCGTACTGAAGATCCCCACATAACTAACCGTTTCGCCTCTGTGATCACCCCTTATCCTGGCGCCTCAGCCGAGCGGGTAGAAGCCTTAGTGACTGAAGTCATTGAGAACCAGCTCAGACGTTTGGAAGAAATTAAGTTGATCCAATCAACCTCTCGACCAGGGATTTCAGTTATACAGTTAGAATTGAAAGACACAGTTAAAGAAACGGCTCCCGTATGGTCTCGAGCACGGGATTTATTGGCCGATGCGAAAATTAATTTACCTGAGGGCATACAATCTCCCACACTCGATGATCAAATTGGTTATGCCTACACCGCCATCTTAAGTTTAGTGTGGAATAGTAATACGCCCGTACAAGTCGACATACTAAACCGCTACGCAAAAGAATTACAGAGTCGGCTCAGGCTGTTATCGGGCACGGATTTTGTCAAACTTTACGGCGCACCGACCGAAGAAATGCTAGTGCAGCTTGATGGTAACAAGATGAGCCAGTTACAGCTCTCTCCTGCGTCCATCGCCCATATTCTCAGCGGCGCCGACAGTAAAATTGCTGCCGGTGAAATCAATAATCGTGAATTTCGTGCCTTAGTTGAAGTCTCCGGCGAGCTTAATTCTTTAACCCGTATTCGCCAAGTGCCGCTTAAAATTGATAGCCAAGGGCAAATTATTCGCCTCGGCGACATAGCAACAGTGACTCGCCAAGCTCAAACCCCAGCAGATAGCATAGCGTTAGTCGATGGTGAACAAGGCGTAATGGTTGCAGTGCGAATGATCGATAATACCCGTGTTGATCTTTGGCAAGCGCAAGTCAATAACGTCGTTGACGAACTCAATCGCGAAGTCCCCGCTAATATCCAGATCCAATGGCTATTCGAGCAAAACAGTTACACCAGCGAACGACTTGGCGGGCTAGTGGTTAACCTGCTGCAAGGATTTGTCATCATCTTGCTGGTATTACTCCTCACCCTAGGCTTAAGAAACGCCATCATAGTGGCGATTTCATTGCCGCTCACAGCGCTGTTTACCTTGGCGTGCATGAAATATATCGGGCTGCCGATACATCAAATGTCGGTGACAGGACTCGTCGTCGCCCTTGGGATCATGGTGGATAATGCAATAGTGATTGTCGATGCCATATCGCAAAGGCGTCAGCAAGGAATGAGCCGTTTAGCCGCAGTGAGCGAAACCTTACACCACCTTTGGCTGCCCTTAGCGGGATCGACTATCACCACTATTTTGGCTTTTGCACCGATAGTACTCATGCCCGGTGCTGCGGGGGAATTTGTCGGTGGTATTGCCATGTCAGTGATGTTTGCGCTGCTGGGCTCTTACGTGATTTCCCATACGTTAATTGCAGGGCTCGCGGGACGTTTTAGTCATGAAGGTAAACAGGATGTTTGGTATCAACACGGGATCAACCTCCCGCTAGTGAGCCAATATTTTCAAGCGAGCCTGAGAATTGCCCTTAAACGCCCTATCGTCAGCGCGCTGCTTATCGGCATTACACCAGTATTAGGTTTTTTCGCCTCGGGTAAGATGACGGAGCAGTTCTTTCCGCCATCGGACAGGGACATGTTCCAAATTGAAATCTATCTTGCGCCCCATGTGAGTTTAGAAAACACCTTGAACCAAGTGCAGTTGATGGATAAAAAACTCCACGCAGTCACAGGGATCACTCAAGTCGATTGGGTGGTCGGCGGTAATACGCCCTCATTTTATTACAACCTGACGCAGCGCCAACAAGGGGCGACTAACTATGCACAGGCCATGGTAAAGGTGACTGACTTTGAGCGTGCTAATGAGTTAATCCCCGAATTACAACAGCAATTTGATAGCGCTTTTCCCGAAGCGCAAGTACTAGTTCGAAAACTCGAGCAAGGCCCGCCCTTTAATGCGCCAGTGGAGTTAATGATCTTCGGCCCGAATCTAGATACTTTGCGATCATTGGGCGACGAAGTTCGTAATATTCTCGCGCAAACGCCGGACGTACTTCACACACGTGCAACCTTAAGTGCCGGTGCACCTAAGCTGTGGCTACAGGTAAATGAAGATGCCAGTCTAATGAGTGGGTTAAGCCTGACGGACATTGCCAAACAGATCCAAATGTCAACCACAGGCGTTATCGGTGGTAGCGTGCTTGAGCAAACAGAATCCTTACCCGTACGAGTTAGCCTTGCTGATGACAGTCGCGAGCAGGTGAGCCGCCTTTCTGAAATTCAATTAATGACACCTTCGGGTGAGTCTGTTGCATTATCCGCCCTCGCCCACAACGAAGTGCAAGTGAGCCGAGGTGCCATTCCAAGGCGCAACGGCCAAAGGGTTAATACTATAGAAGCCTACATCGTCAGTGGGGTATTACCTGCTCAAGTGCTTAATGATGTTAAAGATAAAGTGGCTCAATTACCGTTGCCATCGGGTTATCGCATTGAAATCGGTGGTGAAAGCGCTAAGCGTAACGAAGCGGTTGGTAATTTACTGTCCAATATGATGTTGGTCGTCACCTTGTTATTAGCCACAGTGGTGTTGTCGTTCAACTCCTTTAGGCTCACGGCGATTATTCTATTGAGCGCGATACAATCAGCAGGACTTGGCCTATTAGCCGTGTTTGTATTTGGTTATCCCTTTGGATTCCCAGTCATCATAGGACTGCTTGGATTAATGGGACTTGCCATTAACGCTGCGATTGTGATCTTGGCCGAACTAGAAGATATGCCGAGCGCTCGGCTCGGCGATATGGAAACCATAGTCTCTACCGTCAGCAGCTGTGGTCGTCATATCAGCTCAACGACCATTACCACCGTGGGCGGTTTTATTCCGCTCATCATTGCTGGCGGCGGGTTTTGGCCTCCCTTTGCCATTGCTATCGCGGGTGGCACCCTGCTGACGACTTTACTTTCTCTGGTATGGGTTCCAACTATGTATTTGCTGCTGATGAAAACCCGTACGGCGAACACCCCATCCGCGATTCAAGCTCAAATCGCATCATGAACTAGATATTGATACAGTTTATCTTTAAGGTTTAATCGCTCTAATTTTAACGCTAAAAAGTGCTCATCGGCGGTGGGCACCTTTGTTAACTCCAGCGCCCTAATTTTATTATCGAGTTCATGGTAACGACTAGCCATGGTCGCGAAGACGGTATTATTCACTTTTAAATGCTTAATTTGATCGACAAAATCAGGAAACTCATAAACCAACGCATGATTCTCACCTAGCATATACACTTCTCCTATAATGTGGTTCTAATACTATAAACTCCATTTACCTTAAGCAGCTTAGTCTATACCCTCAAAATACAGCCAGTACTTGGGCATGTTATCTGCTAACATTTCTGCAAAATAAGCTGATGAGTCCAAGTCTAAAACTGCAAAAATATCAACGAAATGAGTTTAAAATTGCAGAAGTTTTAGACCCACATCAAGACTACAAAGTAAAACTTAGGCTACATTGATGTAACCGTTACCTATAGGATCTTACGATGAATTATAAAAATTGGCCTATTGCAAAACAAATTGGCGCCCTCGCGTTTATTCTCACTCTTCTCATCTTTGGCGTATTGAGTACCGTCTCCTATAAAGCCGCTTCAAATGTATTAGAAGATAAAGGTATCAGTGCCATGAAATCTGAAATGCGTGCAGTTTCAGACATGTTAGAGCTGCAGTACGATAGTCTTCTGCAACTTGCGAGACGCAACGCCGATGTTTTTAAGGAAATGTATCCTGGACAATTTAGTCTGCAAAATAAAACTGTCAATGTGATGGGAGTTGGCTCTCCAGCCCTAATGCATGAACAAGAACAAGTGAACTCATCAAAAAGTAAAGTCGATCGTTTTGCTAATCTAACTGGCGGTACCGCTACAGTATTTGTGCGTGATGGCGATGACTTTATGCGAGTTTCGACTTCGCTCAAAAAAGCCGATGGCAGCCGTGCACTAGGTACTTCCCTTGGCAAAACACATCCAGGCTATCAAGTGCTGCTCAGCGGTAATGAATACGAAGGTTATGCCAAACTTTTCGGCAAAGACTACATGACAGTCTATCGTCCAGTGAAAGATACACAGGGCAAAGTTATTGGTATCTTATATATTGGCTTCGACATCACCAGTTCCTTAAAACAATTACAAGAAGCAGTTAACAGAATCACCTTAGAAGAAAGTGGCCATTTTCTATTAGTACGCAAAGCTGACAATGTGTTGGTCGCCCATCCTAAGTTCAATGCAGGTGACATCATCACCGAAAGTATGCTTGATGGCTTAAGTGTTGCGTATGCCACCCAAAATGATGCGGAATCCCATTACAGCAATAGTAAAAATGAGCCCATGTTTGCCTATAGCCAAACCGTGACGGGCTGGAATTGGGTGCTAGTGGGTCAAGTCAAGGCAAGTGAGCTTAATGAAGAAAGTATGCAATTGCTCACCATCAACGCCATCGTTGCTATCACAGGGATCGCGCTGATCACAGCGCTATTATCAGTTGTCTTAATTCGCGCACTCAAACCTTTGCATGCCCTCCAAGTGCATATGGAAAATTTAGGCAGTGGCGATTTTAGCCATCACTTAGCACCATCAGAACCACAGAGTCAAAACGAAGTGGATCGAATCACGACCAGCGTATCAACTATGTCCTCAGAGCTCAGGCAATTGATTATTGCATTGCAGGATTCAGTCATGAGTCTAGAGCAACAAGCCTCCAAGGCACAGAGCATCGCGAAGCAAAATGGTGAAGAAGCTCAAGCCCTAATGCTACAAACGGATCAAATCGCAACTGCCATCGAAGAAATGTCGACCTCGATCCGTGATGTGGCTAATCATGCCCAAGATGGCGCAGTTCAAAGCCAGCAAGTGGATGCCGCAGCCAAAGAAGGTCAAAACCAACAGACGAAAGTGGTGCAGGATTTACTCAAACTCAGTCAGCAACTCAGTAACAGTCATCAATCGGTTGAAAAAGTCAGCCATGAAAGTGAAGCGATCAGCAAAGTGACCGAAGTCATTAACAGCATTGCCGAGCAAACTAATTTACTCGCATTAAATGCAGCGATTGAAGCGGCGCGCGCAGGCGATCAAGGTCGAGGCTTTGCTGTCGTTGCCGATGAGGTGAGAACTCTCGCCCAGCGGACCCAGTCATCCATTGTAGAAATTGGCCAAACAATTGAAAAGCTGCAAACTCAAGTGAAAAGCACCACAGAACAAATGAGCCAAAGTCATCAATTAGGAATGGAATCTGCAGCACAGGGTGAAGCAACGGGTGAACAACTGAAGGAAATCACCCGTAGGATTGGCGAACTCGCGATTAGCTCACGCAATATTGCTTCGGCTACTGAGCAGCAAAGCAGTGTTGCACAAGAGATAACCCACAATTTACATCAGATCAGCGAACTCGCTAACGAAGGCGAGCACCGTGCCACTGAAACAGTGCATTCTGCCAATGAACTGTCTTCCTTAGCCGCCGCCTTAAAACGCCAAATAAGCCAGTTTAAGGCCTAACTCAAATACGGACTTAGATAACCTGAGCTCGGGATAAGCAGAGCCGCTGAATAGGCATCTTTTCGGGCCTCTCTGCGTTGCTCTGTCTAACCATAGCTCGCTATGGCGTACGACAGAGCGCCTTGATATGCGCAAAAATCTGCGCATTCAGTCAGGAAATAGATTTTTCGCTTTAAACTAATAACTTTATACCATTGATTTTATTTGTTAAATTTAGATTTTTTCGACACTCGTTATCCCGAGTTCAGGTTAGATACAGAGTTAGTGCTTTATCAAACGTTAAATGCCGCCCTAACAGGGCGGCATTTTTATAACAGCACTACATCAAAACGATAGGAGCCACATTTAAGAAATGGGATTTGGGACTTTGATTTAGGAGCCTGACGTGAAGGAATAATGGAGAAAATATCTAAAACCATGCAGAGTAAGCATCTGCAGACAATCAAAAAACAATGATATCAGACCTATTCGCTGCAGTTACATCACCACTCTGCAGCGAAGTTAACTGCTTGGCCTAATACGATAACGCAGCTCTACTTCAAACTAAAATAACCTCAGCCCATCAAAAAATCCCAATAAAAAACCCCGCTGATGCGAGGTTTTTAAATCGAGTTTAGACGTTACTCGGCATCTTCTGCCGATCTGTCCATGTTCTCTGTATTCTCAAGCCACAGGGCATTGATAATCCCAAAAGAACAGGCCAACAAAACCCCTAATATCCACGTAAAATACCACATAGCAGATGCTCCTTAATGCCTAATAGAGTGAGGCTTTGTTATCTTCAATATGCTTACGGCCGATACGACCAAACATCTTGTAGTAAGTCCAGACAGTGTAGCTCAACACTATAGGTACGAAAATCGCTGCAGCAGCAGTCATAACACCTAAGGTCATTTTACTGGCTGTTGCATCCCACATAGTCAAACTGACGTTAGGGTTAAGTGATGATGGCATGACGAATGGGAACATTGCTGCACCGCAAGTCAAAATCACCATAGCCACAGTGAGTGAGCTGAATAGGAACGCAAAACCTGAACGGTTAAAGCGGCTAACCAAAATCACTAGTAGAGGCAATGCCACACCTAAGATAGGGAACAGCATAGTGATGGGGTATTTGTCATAGTTGGCAAGCCAAGCACCCGCTTCAATTGCGACGGTTTTCATGGCAGGGTTAGAAACCGCATTATGGTCCAGTACTGAAGTCACTACATAACCATCAATACCATTGGCTAACCACACACCCGCAGCAGCAAACAACACAGCCACTAACAGTGCGAAGAATTGCGTGGCTTTCGCAGCACGAACACGCAGCTCACTGTCAGTCTTCATTTGTAGCCAAGAAGCGCCTTGCATCATAAACATGCTCACGCTCACAAGACCTGCCAGCAAACCGAAAGGATTCAACAGGCCGAACAGACCACCGTGATAAGTCGCACGTAGGAACTCGTCGAATTCAAAAGGCACACCTTGCAACAAGTTACCAAAGGCCACGCCTATGATTAGCGGAGGTACAAAACCACCGGCAAACAAGGCCCAGTCCCACGACTTACGCCATTTTGGATTTTCGATTTTAGAACGATAATCGAATCCGACTGGACGCATGTAGAGGGCAAACAGCACTAACATCATGGCGACATAGAAGCCAGAAAAAGACACTGCATACACCATAGGCCAAGCGGCAAATAACGCACCGCCTGCTGTGATTAACCACACTTGGTTGCCGTCCCAATGGGGAGCAATAGTGTTAACCATGATACGGCGCTCAGTATCGTCTTTGCCTATAATTGGCAGTAACGCACCGACACCCATGTCAAAACCATCAGTAACCGCAAATCCGATGAACAGTACGCCGATCAGAGCCCACCAGATAACTCTTAATATTTCATAATCAAACATAATGAAATCCTCTGCTTAGGCTTCTAGGTTCTCGAAATGATAACGACCAGTTTTCAAACTGCTCGGACCAATGCGGGCAAACTTAAACATCAAGAACATCTCAATCACCAGCAGTACAGTGTAGAACAAGGTGATAGAAAGGATACTGAACCATAAGTCGCCAGTCGTTAAGCTTGACGCAGACATAAAGGTCGGTAGTACCTCAGAAATCGTCCAAGGTTGACGACCATACTCAGCCACAAACCAACCACACTCAATCGCGATCCAAGGCAATGGCAAGCTATAAAGTGCAGCTTTAAGTACCCATTTTTTCTCGGCGATTTGATGACGTGTGCTTTGCCAGAATGCCGCAGCAAATACGAACAACATGATAAAGCCTAGACCTACCATCACACGGAAGCTCCAGAAAATCGGTGCTACGTTCGGGATAGAATCTTTAGCTGCTGCTTTAATTTGCTCTTCAGTCGCATCGACCACTTTGTCTGTGTAGCGTTTCAGTAAGAAACCGTAGCCTAAGTCGACTTTCGCTTCTTCAAAAGCAGCACGTAGTTCAGGCGTTTCTTCACCCGCACGCAGTTTCACTAGCATGGCATAGGCTTTCATACCGTTACGGATACGCACTTCATGCTCAGCAATCAAGTCATGAATACCAGTCACTTCTTCATCTAACGAGCGTGTTGCCACTATACCCATCGCATAAGGAATTTTGACTGCAAAATCTGTTTTCATGGTTTCTTGATTCGGAAAACCGACAGCAGTAAAGGCCGCTGGAGCAGGCTCTGTATGCCACTCAGCTTCAATCGCTGCTAACTTAACGCGCTGTGCTTCACCCACTTTATAGCCAGATTCGTCACCTAACACGATAACCGACAGAATCGCCGCCATACCAAAGCTAGCTGCAATCGCGAATGAGCGACGGGCAAAAGGTAAGTCACGTTTCTTGAGGATGTAATAAGCACTGATCGCCAGTACAAACATGGCACCCGCCACATAACCCGAAGCGACGGTGTGAACAAACTTCACCTGCGCGACAGGGTTAAACACAACCTCAGCGAAGCTGGTCATTTCCATACGCATGGTTTCGTAGTTGAACACTGAACCCACAGGGTTTTGCATCCAACCGTTTGCCACTAAAATCCACAATGCCGACATGTTAGAACCAAAGGCCACTAACCAAGTCACGACTAAATGCTGACGCTTAGTGAAACGATCCCAACCGAAGAAGAACATACCCACGAAGGTAGATTCAAGGAAGAAGGCCATTAAACCTTCAATAGCCAGAGGCGCACCAAAGATGTCCCCTACGTAATGCGAATAGTAAGACCAGTTAGTACCAAACTGGAATTCCATTGCCAAACCTGTGGTAACCCCCAAGGCAAAGTTAATACCAAATAACTTACCCCAGAACTTAGTCATATCTTTATAAATTTGTTTATCTGTCATCACATACAGTGATTCCATGATAGCCAGCAAAAATGCCAACCCCAACGTCAAGGGAACAAATAGGAAGTGATACATGGCTGTCAGCGCAAACTGCAACCGCGATAGCTCAACAACCTCTTCAACAATCATCGGTGACTCCTTACTTGGTGCGTCCAATTGCTATGACAAAACCCGCGTCAATCACAGCAAGTGCCTTTGTAGGATAGTGAGTTTTCATTTTGTGTTTATATCTGCGACAACAGTATAAACCGTTAAATTTAATCTTTTGCATTAGTTCGAAGCAGCAAGGGCTAAAAAGTACCAATATCTGTTGCATATTGAGACGCTAGTCACACTATCGCAAGTAACTGAGACCAACACCCTACCACTCAATCAATCAAATGATTTCATCGATATAAATATCAGATAGTTAAGATATTTATTCATTTTCATTTGTGGCTATTTTATACCACCTCGCTTTGATGCAAATCAATCAAACTCAGGGGTTTAGGTGGGTTTTGCGGTGAGGCACACACTTCCCCACCAGAGAGGATTGACAATCGAGAAAAACAAGAGTAGTGAGCAGCTATTAATTGATATAAAGTCATACTTTTACCAACTAGGCAGTAAAAATCAGTTCTAATCATCAAAAAACCAACAAATAAATAATGTTGCAACAAATTAACTAAAAAATATTGTCACAAATTTAAGTGAGCCATAATTTAAAACCTTTAAAATCAAATATAAATACATATAAATATAAAAAATCACAATCGAACAGGCTAAAATGCATTAGTTTTAATAATGAATATTTGTATTTTTTCTCGTTTGAGAAGCTAACCTCAGTTGTTTAATATATGTCCTGTGTTAAGGAGACAATTTGGTAGAACTGGTGTCGTAGCCCAGCCAAGACCAACTTCGCGCACATAGGTACTAACTTTTGGTGTGGAGATATCGATATGACTAAATTATTTGAACGTCTGGTTAACAGCTACAAGCGTGTTTTTGTTGAACTTTATACAGCTAATGAGCTGAAATAATCCCCAGAATTACTCGTGAAATTAATTGCATTTATGTGAAGTTTTGTTAGCGCAAAACGGGCCCCCATCTCCCTGAGATTGGGGGCTTTTTCTATATTAAGACCCTAGCATCCCCCAACAACTCCAGAACCCCATAAAACACCACGCCCCGTATCAAATGCGCAACACACCTATTAATAGGTATTTACCGATTAAAGTGGCTATTTTGCCACTTTAGTCCATTAGATTATTTGCAATAAGCGTTAATAATTTGAAATACAATCACTTCCATAAAATGCATTTTATATATAAAAAAAGGAGCGAAATTATCGCTCCTTTTTTACGCTTTCATTAACCTGCTTTTGCCCCTCAACAAAGGCAAAAGCCGTTGACTTTAAACGCTTAACCTAAGGTCACTCGTGCATTACGGAACATACGCATCCAAGGGCTATCTTCACCCCAAGCATCTGGATGCCAAGAGTTCGCCACAGTTCTGAACACACGTTCTGGGTGCGGCATCATCAAGGTTACGCGGCCATCTGTGGTACAAATCCCAGTCAAGCCATTTGGCGAGCCGTTCGGGTTTTGTGGATACTGAGTCGCGATATCACCTTTACCATTGACAAAACGCAGCGCAATCGTGCCTGACGCTTCGGCAATCGCCAGCGCTTCAGGGCTAGCAAACTCAGCCAAACCTTCACCGTGAGATACAGCAATGGGCATACGTGAACCGGCCATACCTTGGAAGAATAACGACGGGCTCTGTTGCACTTCAACTAAGCTGAAACGCGCTTCGAAACGCTCCGAGCGGTTACGCACAAAACGTGGCCAGTGCTCGCTACCTGGGATAATTTCTTTCAGGTTCGACAGCATTTGACAACCGTTACACACGCCAAGGGCAAAGCTTGAGTCACGTTCAAAGAAACGTGAAAACTCATCACGAGCGCGCTCATTAAACAGAATCGACTTAGCCCAACCTTCACCTGCGCCTAATACGTCACCGTAGGAGAAGCCACCACAGGCCACTAGGCCTTGGAACTGATCTAGGCTGATACGGCCAGATAAAATGTCCGACATGTGTACGTCGCGGCTTTCAAATCCTGCGCGGTCAAAGGCTGCTGCCATTTCTACGTGGGAGTTAACGCCCTGCTCACGCAAAATCGCCATCTTAGGCGCAGCGCCCTTAAGGATATAAGGTGCGGCAACATCAGTGCTTGGATCAAAACTTAAGTTAACGGTTAAGCCTAAATCGGTTTCGTCTTGCTTAAGTTTGAACTCTTCAAGCGCGCACGCTGGGTTATCACGCAGAGCTTGCATTCGATACGTGGTTTCTGACCACACAGTACGCAGCGCTACACGGGTATCACTGAAGATTTCACGCGTGCCATCTTTAATAGTGATGCGTTGATCGTCGGCTAGAGTTCCGATCACATGGCAAGGCACGCCAGCGATAGCGAACTGAGCGGCAATTTTCGCAGCATTGTCACGGCTCACTTGCAGCACAGCGCCGAGTTCCTCATTAAAGAGTCGTTCTAAATCAGTGCCCTGCAAGTCCTCTACATCTATGTCTAAACCTGTATTACCGGCAAAAGCCATTTCCACTAAGGTAGTGAATAAACCACCGTCGCTACGGTCGTGGTAAGCGATAACCGATTTTTTAGCGACTAGATTTTGCATGGTTTCGAAGAAACCGCGCAGCAGTGCAGCATCGTCAAGATCCGGCGCTATATCACCCAGCTCACCAAACACTTGAGCTAAACAAGAACCGCCTAAACGATTTTTGCCCGCACCTAAATCCACTAACAGTAAAGACGTTTCGCCTTTATCGGTACGTAACTCTGGCGTCACTGTATTGCGAATATCTTGCACCACACCAAAGGCGGTAATCACCAATGACATAGGCGACGTCACGGTTTTATCCGCGCCATCTTGCTGCCATGCGGTCTTCATCGACATAGAGTCTTTACCGACCGGAATGGTCAGGCTCAGCTCTGGACACAGTTCTTCACCTACGGCTTTCACCGCTTCATAAAGACCCGCATCTTCACCAGGGTGACCCGCGGCAGACATCCAGTTGGCAGAAAGCTTAATACGCTTAAATGAACCGATATCAGCACCAGCGATATTCATGATTGACTCAGCCACAGCCATACGGGCAGAGGCGCCAAAGTCTAGTAGCGCTAGCGGTGTACGTTCACCCAGTGACATAGCTTCACCGGCGTAGGTATCAAAGCTTGCCGCTGTGACCGCGCAATCGGCCACAGGCACTTGCCATGGGCCCACCATTTGGTCACGGTTCACTAAACCCGTAACTGTGCGGTCGCCAATAGTAATAAGGAAGGTTTTATCCGCAACTGTAGGCAAGCTCAGTACGCGTTTAACCGCTTCTTTAACATCAATCTTGTTTTGTTCGAGCGCTGGCGATACGGCTTTTGCCGATACCACATCGCGGCTCATCTTAGGCGCTTTGCCTAATAAGACTTCGAGCGGTAAATCGATAGGATTATTATCGAAATGGCTATCGCTAAGCGTCAGGTGTTTCTCCGCTGTCGCTTCACCCACAACCGCAAACGGTGCGCGCTCACGCTCACAGATGGCAGTAAATAGCGCGAGGTTTTCAGGGGCAACTGACATCACATAACGTTCTTGTGATTCGTTACACCAGATTTCCAGCGGGCTCATGCCAGGCTCATCCGAAGGCACATTACGCAGATTAAATAAACCACCGCGCTCGCCGTCATTCACGAGCTCAGGGAAAGCGTTCGACAAACCGCCCGCGCCCACATCGTGGATAAATTGGATAGGGTTTTTATCGCCAAGCTGCCAACAGCGGTCAATCACTTCCTGACAACGACGCTCCATTTCTGGGTTTTCACGTTGCACAGAAGCAAAATCTAAGTCTTCACTCGATTGACCCGATGCCATAGACGAAGCGGCGCCGCCGCCCAAACCAATGTTCATCGCAGGCCCACCGAGCACAATCAGCTTAGCGCCAACGGTGATTTCGCCCTTTTGTACGTGTTCTTCACGAATGTTACCTAAACCACCGGCTAGCATAATTGGCTTGTGGTAACCACGGACTTCAACACCGTTGTGGCTGCTGACTTCCTGCTCATAGGTACGGAAATAACCGACCAATGCCGGACGACCAAACTCGTTGTTAAATGCCGCGCCGCCAAGAGGACCTTCGGTCATGATGTCCAGCGCACTGACGATACGCTCTGGCTTGCCATAGTTACCTTCCCATGGTTGAACAAAACCCGGGATTTTTAAATTGGATACACTAAAGCCTGTTAAACCCGCTTTAGGTTTAGAACCACGGCCTGTCGCGCCTTCATCACGGATTTCACCACCCGAACCGGTTGCAGCGCCAGGATATGGGCTGATGGCGGTTGGATGGTTGTGGGTTTCCACTTTCATCAGGATGTGCATTGGTTCAGTGTGGTAGTTGTATACCCCATCAGGATCGGGGAAGAAACGACCCGCAACCGAACCTTCCATCACAGCAGCGTTATCTTTGTAGGCAGATAACACGTGATCAGGCGTGGTTTCAAAGGTGTTCTTGATCATCTTGAACAGTGACTTAGGCTGAACTTCACCGTCAATGGTCCAATCTGCGTTAAAAATCTTATGACGACAATGCTCAGAGTTCGCCTGAGCAAACATCATCAATTCGATGTCATGAGGATTGCGACCTAAACGGACGAAGTTCTCGACTAAATAATCGATTTCATCTTCGGCTAAAGCAAGCCCCAATTCAGTGTTAGCCACTTCAAGTGCGCGGCGACCTTCGGCAAGAATATTGACGCTCTTAAACGGCGCAGGCTCAGTGCGTTTGAACAACACATCGGCTTTAGCAAAATCATCGAGGATAATTTCAACCATACGATCGTGCAACAACGCATTTAAGGCTTGTTGCTGAGGCGCTGTCAGTGCATCTGACTCGACATAATACGCAACGCCTCGCTCCAAACGCTTCACTTTACCAAGGCCACAATTGTGCGCGATGTCAGTGGCTTTTGAAGACCAAGGAGAAATAGTACCGGGGCGAGGAGTGACAAACAGGAGTGAACCTTGGGGGATATGAGCTTCTATCGCAGGTCCATAGGTGAGAATTTTTTCAAGTTGCTGGCGTTCATTTGTGTCGAGCAACTCGCTCAAATCCGCTAAATGAACATACTCAGCATAGATTTGGCGTACCGGAAGCGCCGCGTTTTCGCAGGCCTCCATCAGCTTTTGCACCCTAAACGTCGAGAGTGCAGGGGCTCCGCGGATGATCTCCATCACGTCTATTCACCTTATTATTTATTATTGCAGGGGTCAGAGGTGGCGCTATTATAAGGAAATGTCTGTCACAAATCACCTGCGACCTTACGCAAAACAGTGTTTCCTGTGATATAAAAAGCCCAGTATTGTGTCGGCTGCACTTTCCCCCAGAATGATTTTTTTTCGAAATCGCAGACAAACGGATATAATCCCACCAATGTCAGCCAGTTCACCACTAATGCCCCACTGTTAACTCGCTATCTATAATATTGATTTTATTTACTATAAGTACATTTAATGACTCGATTTCTGTTCGCTCTTATCTTAGGTTTCCTACTGACTGCCTGTCAGCAGGTGACCGTGGACGAAACAGAATTCGTGCCAAAAAAATTAACTGAGCTAAGAGTCGGTACACTTTACGGCCCACAGATTTATATGACCTCGGGCCAAGGTGATAGCGGTTTCGATTACGATATGGCGGTATTGTTTGCCGAATACTTAAATGTGCCCTTAAAAATGGTGCCCTACACAAACCGCATCGAGTTGTACGAAGCCCTCAAAAAGAATGAAATCGATATTATTGCTGCAGGCATGACAGAAACGCCCACAAGGCGAGAACAGTTCCGCTTAGGTCCACCGCTATACCGAGTGAATCAAGTGTTGGTGTATCGCGAAGGCATGCCAACCCCAAAAGACATCAGCGACTTAAAAGGCAAGATCACCGTTATCGCCGACTCTTCCTTCGTCGAGACCTTGACCCAGTTGCAAAAGCATTATCCAACGCTGGTGTGGGATCAAATTACCGACAAAGACAGTGAAGAGTTGTTGGCCATGATTGCCAACAAAGAAATTGACTACACTATCGCCGACTCCAGCAGCGTACAGATCAACCGTCGCTACCTGCCCGACCTACGCTCAGGCCCTGTGCTAGAAGAAAAACTCGATGTGATCTGGCTGTTACCTCCCACTCACAGTGATGAACTTATGAGTAAATTGCTGGCCTTTTGGCACCAAGAGAAGCTTGCCGGTACGCTGGATCATCTCAACGAGAAATACTTTGGTCATGTAAAACGCTTCGATTATATCGATACTCGCGCATTTATCCGTGCCATTGAGACAGTATTGCCGCGTTATCGACAATTATTTGAAACCCATGCAGGCAATTTAGATTGGCGTAAACTGGCAGCAACCAGCTATCAAGAGTCACATTGGAATCCTAATGCCCGCTCGGCCACAGGAGTGCGTGGCATGATGATGTTGACTCAGCCAACCGCAAAAGAGATTGGGATCACCAACCGACTCGATGCCGAAGAAAGTATTCGCGGCGGCGCGGCGTATTTGAACGATATGATCAATCGCCTGCCAGAATCGATCCCCGAGAGTCAACGCATGTGGTTTGCGCTGGCCTCTTACAACATAGGATATGCCCATATTGAAGATGCACGTAAGCTTGCGGAATCGATGGAGTTAAATCCCAATGCTTGGCGAGATTTAAAAAAGGTACTACCGCTACTGCAAAAGCGTAAATATTATCAAAAAACACGTTATGGTTACGCCCGAGGCAGTGAAGCCGTTCATTACGTCGACAGCATCCGTCGCTACTATGACACGTTAGTCTGGGTGGATAATCAGTCGAAACAACCTGACCCCGATGAAGACTCGAGCGATCTTACTGCGGAAGAACCCGTACTTCCTGCGGGAACGTTAAGCCCTGATCAACCTAAATAGCTTAACTCGTTAGCGCTCAGGTGCATGGGCCAAACGACAATCCAACAACTCACTTCTTATATATCAAGTACAGAGTTTTACGTAACAAGAACACCAACATAAAAACTCAAGATGTACATAGATGTCTTCAACAAGGTGCGATATCAAACAACAGGAGAACCGAATTAAGGTTTGCCAACCTAACTCAAATTTGCGATGAAAAACATCGCTTAGTTCAGCTTATCTGACCAGTGCTATTGCTGCACTCAAGTGCAACTGCTACTGTCTTGGGGTTATGACCTGCAATACATCTCTGCAGGGCATCGATAATAACAATGAATGGGGTCAATATGAGAAGAAAAACCATCAGCAATACTGTCGCGCGTCGTCGTACTTTACTTAAAGTTCGCCATCGTCGTATTTTGAATCGTCAGAAACTGTTCTTTACTTTTATTCAGTCTCAGGATTAATCCTGTCGCTTTTACCGCTGTTTACTCAATCGCTTGCTGCGCCTTTTGAGCCTGTTTCAGGGCTTTTTTCTCCTCTCTACGCCGTTTAAAAAAACGACTCAATTGCGCGCTACAGGCGTCGGCCAATACACCCGATGTCACTTCAACTTGATGATTAAATGCCGGATGTTGCAGTAAATTCACTACTGTCCCCGCTGCACCGGTTTTTTCATCCCGAGCACCAAAAACCACCCGCGCGATCCGGCTGTGCACCATGGCACCGGCACACATAGCACAAGGTTCAAGCGTGACATATAAAGTCGCGTCTAACAGGCGATAGTTTTCAACCAAACGCCCCGCTTCCCGCAAACATAAAATTTCCGCATGGGCGCTTGGATCGTGTTGGCTAATGGATAAATTGTAACCGGTCGCAATTTGCAGACCGTCTTTGACCAATACCGCCCCCACAGGTACTTCGCCCTCAGCTTCAGCTTTCTCGGCCATCAGCATCGCGACTTGCATCCATTGCTCATCTTGCTGCATTTGTTCATCTTGCTGCATTTGGTCCACTCATGCCCTCAATCGATTCGCCCAAAAATAATGCCGGATTATATCAGTCACGCACAGATATTTCACGGCAGAGTCATTCAGCCCAAGTTAATCCATCAAACAACAAAAAAGGCGCACTCGGCGCCTTTTAATCGTTAATTCAAATAATTAACTTATTCCCATTCGATAGTCGCTGGCGGCTTGCCAGAGATATCGTAAACCACACGGGAAATGCCATCGACTTCGTTAATGATGCGGTTTGATACGCGGCCTAAGAAATTATAGGGCAGATGTGCCCAATGGGCCGTCATAAAATCGATTGTTTCCACGGCGCGCAGTGATACAACCCAGTCATATTTACGGCCATCGCCCATCACGCCAACAGAGCGTACTGGTAAGAACACAGTAAAGGCTTGACTGACTTTATTGTATAAATCGGCTTTATGCAGTTCTTCGATGAAGATGGCATCGGCGCGGCGCAGCAAATCACAGTATTCTTTCTTCACTTCACCTAATACGCGCACACCAAGACCTGGTCCCGGGAACGGGTGACGATAAAGCATGTTGTATGGCAGGCCTAACTCAAGACCAATTTTACGCACTTCATCTTTGAACAGTTCACGCAGAGGCTCGACTAAACCAAGCGCCATATCGGCTGGCAAACCGCCCACGTTATGGTGAGATTTAATCACATGTGCTTTGCCTGTGGCACTACCAGCAGATTCAATCACGTCTGGATAAATCGTGCCTTGCGCTAACCATTTGGCATTGGCGCATTTTTTCGATTCTTCATCGAAAATTTCCACGAATACGCGGCCGATGATCTTACGCTTAGCTTCTGGATCGGCTTCACCTTTCATCGCATCGAGGAAACGGTTTTCCGCATCAACGTGAATGATATTCAGACCGAAATGATCGCCAAACATTTCCATCACTTGCTCGGCTTCATTCAAACGTAATAAACCGTTATCAACGAATACGCAGGTCAGTTTTTTGCCGATAGCGCGGTGTAGCAGCATAGCCACAACCGAAGAATCAACACCGCCCGATAATCCTAAAATCACTTCATCATCACCGATTTGCTTCTTCAAACGCTCAATCGCATCTTCGATGATAGAGGAGGGTTTCCAGTTGGCTGCACAGCCACAAATGTCTAAGGCAAAGTGCGATAACATGCGCATACCTTGGCGAGTGTGGGTCACTTCTGGGTGGAACTGTACGCCGAAGAATTGCTTTTCTTCGTTTGCCATAGCGGCAAATGGGCAAGTGTCCGTTTTAGCGACCGCCACAAACCCTTCAGGAATAGCCGACACTTTATCGCCGTGGCTCATCCATACGTCGAGTAAGGGTTTGCCGTCACTGCTAACCGCATCTTCGATGCCTTTGAATAGCAATGAATCTGTCAGCATTTCAATTTGAGCGTAGCCGAATTCACCTTCGCCCACACCTTGGATCACTTTACCGCCCAGCTGCTCAGACATAGTCTGCATACCGTAACAAATGCCCAGTACTGGCACACCTGCAGTAAAGACGTATTCAGGCGCACGCGGCGAGTTTTCAGCCGTGACACTTTCAGGTCCGCCCGCAAGAATAATGCCGTTCGGGGCAAATTCGCGGATTTGGGCTTCGGTGACATCCCAAGCCCATAATTCACAGTAAACGCCGATTTCACGGATACGACGGGCAATCAGTTGAGTGTACTGGGATCCAAAATCGAGGATCAGTATCTTGTGCTCATGAATATCGCTCATGGGTAACCTTTATCTCATCTATTGTTTTAACATTGCTCAAAGCAGCGACTGCCAGCTTTAAGTATTGGATCATACGCTTTATAAAGAGGCGGCTTACGCCGCCCTTCTTATCAAACGATTAAGAACCTGAACGGTAGTTCGGCGCTTCTTTCGTGATAGTCACATCATGTACATGGGATTCGCCCATGCCCGCTGAAGTCACTTTCACAAATTGGGCTTTTTCATTCAGCTCTAGAATGGTGGCGCAGCCCGTTAATCCCATACAAGAACGTAGGCCGCCCATATGTTGATGGATGATTTCCTTCAACTTACCTTTATAAGGCACACGCGCTTCTACACCTTCGGGGACTAACTTGTCTGCAGCATTGTCCGATTGGAAATAGCGGTCAGATGAACCTTGAGACATAGCGCCTAATGAACCCATACCACGGTAGGATTTATACGCACGGCCTTGATATAACTCAGTTTCACCTGGTGCTTCCTCAGTTCCCGCAAACATTGAGCCCGCCATAATGCAAGATGCACCCGCGGCTAATGCTTTGGCTAAATCGCCAGAGAAACGAATGCCGCCATCGGCAATCACAGGAATACCTAGGCTCTTCATGGCTGCAGCGGCATCGGATACAGCAGTAATTTGTGGTACGCCCACGCCTGTCACGATACGAGTCGTACAGATAGAACCAGGGCCAATACCCACTTTAACTGCGTTAACACCCGCTTCGACTAAGGCTAATGCACCTTCTGCCGTGGCAACGTTACCACCGATAATTTGCAAATCAGGATGTTTAGCGCGAGTTTCACGAATGCGTTGTAAAACGCCTTCGGAATGACCGTGGGAAGAATCGATAAGTAAAACGTCAACACCGGCTTTAACCAGAGCGTCAACACGCTCTTCATTACCAGCGCCCGCACCTACGGCGGCACCAACACGTAAACGGCCTAACTCATCTTTACAAGCATTCGGTTTACGTTCGGCTTTTTCGAAGTCTTTAACTGTGATAAGGCCTTTCAATTTATAGTTATCATCGACCACTAACACTTTTTCGATACGGTGTGAGTGCATCAATTTTTGCACTTCATCTAATTTAGTGCCTTCGGCAACAGTGACTAAACGCGCTTTAGGCGTCATCACTTCTTCTACCGTTTTGCTCCAATCTGTCACGAAACGTACGTCACGGCCAGTGATGATACCGACCAGCTCGTTGGCTTCGTTGACCACGGGATAACCCGCAAAACCATTCTTCAGTGTTAACACTTTCAGATCGGCTAAGGTCGTTGATGGGGTCACAGTCACAGGTTGTTGAACCACGCCCGCTTCGTAAATTTTTACTTTACGAACTTCTTCGGCTTGTTTTTCAATGCTCATGTTTTTATGAATAAAGCCTAAGCCGCCTTCCTGCGCCATCGCGATCGCAAGACGAGCTTCGGTAACTGTGTCCATAGCGGCAGACACAAGTGGGATATTCAATTCAATGGTATTGGTCAGGCGAGTTTTTAGAATGGCGGTATTTGGGAGTACAGTCGAATGCGCAGGAACAAGCAACACATCGTCAAAAGTAAGCGCTTCTTTAATTAAACGTAGCATATGCAACATCTCCCCAGTTGAGTAGGATTTAGAGGTGAAATATTGCGGCGGGATTATACCTTGCATATCGCCACTGGTAAATGGAAAATAGTAAATATCCCCATTTTATTGAGTTATTCGATGCAAGGCACCAAAAACAACATTTATACTGTCTCGCGGCTCAATGGTGAAGTCAGACAAATTCTCGAGGGGCAACTGGGTAAAATCTGGCTCAATGGCGAAATATCCAACTTTTCCTCCCCCAGCTCAGGGCATTGGTATCTCACTTTAAAAGACCACTCTTCGCAGATCCGTTGCGCCATGTTTAAAGGCCGTAACCAGACGGTCAGCTTTAAGCCCATCAATGGTCAGCAAGTGCTGGTCAAAGGCGCGATCAGCGTTTATGAACCCAGAGGCGACTATCAATTATTAATTGAGTCCATGCTGCCCGCTGGGGATGGATTACTCGCCCAGCAGTTCGATGCACTCAAGATGAAGCTCGCCGCCGAAGGATTATTCGCCGCCGACACCAAAAGATTGCTACCCAAAAATATTCAACGCATTGGCGTTATTACGTCACCTACGGGTGCGGCGATCCGTGATGTGTTACATGTATTGGCAAGGCGCGATCCTTCGATTGAAGTCATTATCTATCCGACTCAAGTTCAGGGCGAAACCGCGGCGCAGAGTATTTGTCAGGCAATCAATATCGCCAACCAACGTTTAGAAGTCGATGTATTACTGCTCACCCGCGGCGGCGGTTCGCTTGAGGATTTGTGGTGTTTTAACAGCGAAGCCCTCGCCCACACGATTTATAACAGCGCCCTACCCATTGTCAGCGCCGTCGGCCACGAAGTTGATACGACTATCAGTGATTATGTTGCTGATATCCGCGCCCCAACACCCTCTGCAGGCGCGGAGCTATTATCACAAGACAGTGATAATAAGGCGCAAAAACTCGCCACAGCCTTATCGCGCCTGCAACAAAGCGCGAAACATTATCAGCTTAAACAAGAAAGACGACTTAGTTTGCTAGAGCACAGACTGCAACGCCAAGACCCTAAACGGACTTTGCAGCAGTTCGAGCAAAGATTCGATGAGATGCAATTAAGACTGGAGTCGGCGCTGTCGAATCGCTTGCACATACTCAGCCGCCGTCAGCAGTTGCTCGCAAGTCGCCTTGAACAGCAATCTCCCAAGCATAAGCTCGCCATTGAGGGTAACCGCCTAAGTTATCTTGCGAGCCGCTTACAGGATGCATTGCAGGACAAACTTAGCCAAAGTGAACAGCGGATAAAATACGCGGCCCATCAACTCGAAACCGTCAGCCCGCTTGCAACCCTAAGCCGTGGTTACAGTATTACAACCGACGCAAACGGCGCTGTTATCACATCAGCGAGTCAACTTAGCATAGGTGACACTATGACGACCCAACTACCCAACGAATGCGTCATTTCTACCGTTACTTGCCTGCCGTAAAATAAGCATTGATATTATATGGCGGTTTCTGACTGTATATGTGGCATAAAGTAATAAGCTTTATGCCACAGCAGCATTGAGTATAGTATCAGATAATCTAAACACATTAACAAGACTGACTGATTTAAGAAAAATAGACTGCAATTATTTTATATCTAAACTATCGTTTGATACTTTTTTAAACATATTAACCAACACCCTTAAACTTTTGTGTTGTGAATACTTTTTTGAATAAAGGCATATTGGCCCAGAGACATTATTTTGAGTTGATCCATGGCATACTTCTAGATTATCATTATTGCTAATCATCACATTAGGCAATAGCCCAATACCCACCCCATATTCAATCAAACGCTCTGCAAAATCAGGTGTATCTATAATTAATTTTCGTTTGAATTCTTTATTTCGATTTAAGGCTGTAGACAAGTCATGCCAATGATCCCAAGCCTTTGAATGAACAAGAGTTGGACAGGGTAAATCAAACTGTTTATTAATTTTTTTGCCCAGCTAAATTTCAATGTATCAATCACGCCTTCGTTGCAATATCGAGAATGACTATCAAACAATCCTTCAGTAATGACTATATCTGCCTCTTCCTTATCCAACCAACTTTTTATAGCGGTTAATTCACCTGTTTTTATGTGAAATAAATTATTATCTAATAACTCATTTGTCAAATAAGGTGCGACATACTTCAAATAAAGTCTTGGCTGAGTCACAACAACTATGGGTTCTTCCTCAAAAAAATACTCAACTACACTGTCAAACTCTTTATAACTGGTCACGATTTTTTCAGCGACTAAATATAGTTTTTCACCTTCTTTAGACAAAGAAACTCGGCCTTGCTTTCGAATAAACAAGATTGTATCAAGATCTTTTTCAAGCTTTATGATTTGCCCACTGACATTGGGCTGCGTAGTTTCTAATATCTCCGCAGCCCGTGAAAAGCTAGAATACTTTGCTGAAAAATAGAAAGCATGAATAGTGCTACAGCTAATCATAAATTAAAACCTTGATTTTAAATAATTAAAATATAGCCCAAGACATTACTGTCAGCCAACAAAAATATCACAACACGTGTCAAAAGTAACAAATTTAAAATTATGGTGAGCTAGATCTACAACTAAAAATAGAAGCCAAAGTTTATATTAACTCTTTTATCCCAATCATCACCCACTTCAGGTAAACCTATATGATCATTATTGGCTGTTGAAAATGTCATATTTTTCCCTAACACGAAATCAATCATGGTATAAGTGGGACCAGATGAGATAGCACACCCAGTGACGTTTTGCATACTATTATCATAACTATCGTCATTAACATCAGGTGTCATAAGGCCAAAATCATTATAGCACTTTATACTTCCAAAACTGGTTTTGAAATTTTTAGCGATATTGGCACTATAAACCTGTCCCTTTGATGCAATCTCATACTGCCAACTAACAACTGAAATACCTATTTTATTATCATCAAATGAATCTGCCGCACTATATTCATATTGCATAGCTTGCAATTGGATATTCCAGGTATTAAAAGTGGAGTCTAGGTGCAGTGCTACAGCATAGCGATCTCCATTATTTTTTGTACTATTGTTGTAAATTTGGCCAACTTCAATTGAACCACCTAATGTTGTTTCACCATAAGCATTTTCTATTGTGTATGTCTGCCTTATATTTAATTGATTTGTTTCCTCATTAGAATATTTAGTTCCGTTGATTGTCCCGCTGTATAAGTCAGCTGCATAACGCTTATTTTCTGCCGAGGCATATTCAGCACTTTTATAAAATGCTACATCTGTATGCCAACCTTGTTTTTCATATACAAGCTTAAAACCTACGTCAGAGTCATCTTCAAAACCTAAGTAATAGGGTAAACCAAACCACCAACTATTTGATATTAACTCTCGATTACCAAAAGGAACCTTATTAATACCAACTTGAACTTGCAGTTCATCATTTACATCATAGAAACCGTAACCATGTTTAATGTAATTAGTACCAGATGACAGTCTATAATCTGCAGATACCCCCCAGTCCCCTATTTTTCCATTTAACGTTAAAGTTGCAACATCAAAATAAAAATCCCCCCCTTTATCTTTTGAAGCTTGTTCATAATCTCTATAAGCATAGTTCGCTCTAACCGAACCGCCAAATTTAAGCCCTTCATCTGAAACGTCAGCACTAACTCCAAACGCAGACAATCCAATTATTGAAGATATTAAATTACATAATAATTTAGCATTCATCTATCACTCCTAAAGCATTTAATTGCTTGTATTAGATATTAAGTAGAACTAATAAATAACTTTCGGTTACATTGTAGAATAGAGTGCAAAACACATATACATATACATATACATATATATATCTTGCACCACAATTAATCACTGCATTAATAGTAAGAAATAAAAATTCACTTTACATCATAAGATTTTAGAAATTTAACTCCATTATTTACATCCGGTGTAAATATTCGATCTTTAGAGACAAACGGAACATATTTACGATATTCATGAAGAAACTTACTCGTCCCTCCCCCCATTACTTGGCTATGTTCTTTTGTACGAATATCCATACCTTGTGTTGTATGCAATACCTCATACGAGTATATTTCATAGGCAATGTCAGCAATTTTATCTAAACGATTTGCTATTAAATTTACATTACTAAAGGTTTCTTCAATACCGACAGATGTTGGAACACCATAAATTGAAGCGCTATTTGTCAATGACATTGCTTCAGCATAAATACCTGACATTGACTGTGCAATATTAGCAAAACCATCACCACCAACATTCTCTTTAGAAATTAGATATGTTGTTAATTTAGTACGGTGACTATCATCTAATTGGGTAGTCCGCCACGCAGAGATATGAATAACTTGAGCAAGTGCACGACTAAGCGATTCTAACTGAACAGCTAATTGGGTATTGTCAAAATTTGACCCAGAGTTAACAAAAATATTTTTCCCACCAACCCGTAAACCATTAACATAGTCGCTATTGCTATACCATAAATCATCTCTTGCATTTGTATGCACTATTGGATTATCTGTCGTATGGTTGATTGCGGTATTAAGTAACTCTTTTGCTTGGCGTAATTCTTCTTTCGCTGCTGCTAAGATTTGACCTGATGATCGGAAGCTTAATGGATCCTGTAAATTTCTTTTCGCATCAAGCTTCCAAAGATATGAGCCTTTTAAATGAGATAAAATAGATTCAGCGGCTTCATGTCCCTGTGGCCATCCTTTTGTATCTACTGTATGCCACAGGAATGGTGAAACGTTGCCATTTAGCGCTTCCAAACTAGAAGCAATAATCACAGATGACAGTTCGAGTAGATGCTCAACTTTCTTCACCGCCGTAATGGATTGTGCTTCGGCAACATTACTATTTGAGAGAATTGAAATACCATCCATTCCAAACGGATGATATTTTTTTAACCCTAACTCTTTACGTACTTCAGCTGAAGAACGACGTTTTCCTTTGTACATCACATCCCACTCACCCACTACATTAAGGATAAACCTATATGAGTCACCATACTCAAATCATTGGCACCTTCTGAGCCTCGAGATGGAATAAGCGGATAAACATCATTGTTGATGTATTCCATATAGGCATTTGCGGCTTCAACACTCATGCCAGTAAAGCCTGCGGCCATCTGATTCAAACGAATAACCATCGCCATTTTAGATTCTGTTTCAGGCAAAAATGGCTCCATACCCGCTGCTTGTATCCGCATTTGCCGTTCATTAAATTTTATAGACTCTGAACGATTTGGTTCACTTTCGACCGAAGCCCCTGCAACACGTTGATCTTTTAGCGCCCCGTAATTAACAGTTAAACCATAGATAGAACGCCCATCTTCAGCAGGGGCTGATCATACTCGATCGCTTTTTATGCATAACCCTTAAAAACAATGAGATAAGAAATAGCTTGATTGATCCCGCCAATGTGATCAAATAGGTCACTTTTTCTTTGTCTTTTGACCTATATATGCTCAAACATCTCGATAACATTGCTGATTGCCGTTCCCATATAAATCAAGAACATGATGTCATTGACATCTGTTTTCTTGTGCTTAGTGCCGTCATCTCAGGCGCTCAAAGCTGGTCT
>NZ_JAKKSG010000036.1:0-24466 GCF_025653545.1 Shewanella sp. SW1
AGAAGAAGGCGGACGTCACACTCCATTCTTCAAAGGCTACCGTCCACAGTTCTACTTCCGTACAACTGACGTAACCGGTACTATCGAACTGCCAGAAGGCGTAGAGATGGTAATGCCTGGCGACAACATCAAAATGGTAGTGACTCTGATTTGCCCAATCGCGATGGACGAAGGTTTACGCTTCGCAATCCGTGAAGGTGGTCGTACAGTTGGTGCTGGTGTAGTAGCTAAAATCATCGCTTAATTGCGATAGAAATTAGTTTGAAAAGGAAGCTTCGGCTTCCTTTTTTGTTTGAGGGCTGGTTTTATTCACAAATTTGTGTAAAATGCTCGCCACTCTGAAGTTAAATAGTTATTTGATGACTATTTACACAGCGGGCTTGATATCCGGATTTAGATAGGTATAATGGCCCACTCGTCGACTTAGGTTGACGAATTAAATGATTAGTCGCTGAAGTTAATCATTATCATAGCGGCTCCGATTGGGAGTCGAACGGTTAAATCATCTCGCTCTGCTTTTCTATATTGAAGAAGCTAGAGGGTGATTTTTTATATGTCCATTTTAGGAGCTCTGGTCAATGCAGAACCAAAGAATCCGTATCCGCTTAAAGGGATTTGATCATCGCTTAATTGATCAGTCTACAGCGGAAATCGTTGAAACTGCTAAGCGTACAGGCGCGCAGGTTCGTGGTCCAATTCCACTACCTACTCGCAAAGAGCGTTATACCATTTTGATCTCTCCGCACGTTAATAAAGATGCTCGTGACCAGTACGAATTACGTACACACAAGCGCCTGGTTGACATCGTAGAGCCAACTGAAAAGACTGTTGACGCGTTAATGCGTTTAGATCTTGCGGCTGGTGTCGACGTACAGATTAGCTTGGGTTAATTGAGATCCTAGTAAGAAGAGGTTTGAGAGATGGCTATCGGTCTTATTGGTCGTAAAGTTGGTATGACTCGCATCTTCACTGAAGATGGTGTTTCAATACCAGTTACTGTAATTGAAGTTGCAGGCAACCGTGTTACTCAAGTGAAAACTTTAGAAACTGACGGCTACCGTGCACTTCAAGTTACAACTGGCACCAAAAAAGCCAATCGCATCACTAAACCAGAAGCAGGTCACTTTGCCAAGAGCGGCGTTGAAGCCGGTCGTGGTTTGTGGGAAATGCGTTTGGTAGACGGTGAAGGCGAGGGCATTGAAGTTGGTGCTGAGCTAAATGTTGATATTTTCGCAGACGTAGCGAAAGTTGATGTTACTGGTCAATCAAAAGGTAAAGGCTTCCAAGGCGGCGTTAAGCGTTGGAACTTCCGTACTCAAGATATGACTCACGGTAACTCTTTGTCGCACCGCTCGAATGGTTCTATCGGTCAGAACCAAACGCCTGGTCGCGTATTCAAAGGCAAAAAAATGTCAGGCCATATGGGTGCCGAGCGTGTTACTACTCAAAATCTAGTTGTTGTTCGTGTAGATGTTGAGCGTAACCTGCTACTAGTCCGTGGCGCTGTTCCTGGCGCTACCAATGGCGACTTGATTATCAAGCCTGCCGTTAAAGCTTAAGGTCTGAGGAGATAGTAATGGAATTGGTATTGAAAGACGCGCAAAGCGCTCTTGAAGTTTCCGAAACTACCTTCGGCCGTGACTTTAACGAGGCACTGGTTCATCAGGTAGTTGTAGCATACGCTGCAAACGCGCGTCAGGGCACTCGTGCTCAAAAGACTCGTGCGGAAGTAACTGGCTCAGGCAAAAAGCCTTGGCGCCAAAAAGGAACTGGCCGTGCTCGTGCTGGTTCTGTTAAAGGCCCAATCTGGCGTGGCGGTGGCGTAACATTCGCTGCTAAAACCCAAGATCACAGCCAAAAAGTTAACAAAAAGATGTACCGCGGCGCGCTGAGAAGCATTCTGTCTGAATTGGTACGTCAAGAGCGTTTGGTTATTGTTGAATCTTTCGGTGTTGAAGCTCCTAAAACTAAAGAGCTGAAAGCTAAATTGAAAGCAATGAACCTTGAAGACGTTCTGATTGTGACTGCAGAAGTTGATGAGAACTTATTCTTAGCAGCTCGTAACCTGTACAAGGTTGACGTTCGTGATGTAGCGGGTCTAGACCCAGTGAGTCTGATCGCCTTCAACACTGTGCTTGTGACTGCTGACGCAGTGAAGCAAATCGAGGAGATGCTAGCATGATGATCCGCGAAGAACGTTTGCTAAAAGTTATTCTCGCTCCACATATCTCTGAAAAGAGCACTGTGAACGCTGAGAAGCACAACACTGTTGTTTTCCGCGTAGCTATCGATGCAACTAAAGCTGAAATTAAAGCTGCTGTTGCCAAGCTATTTGAAGTTGAAGTTGATTCAGTTCGCACTTTAGTGAGCAAAGGCAAAACTAAACGCACTGGTGGCCGTACTGGTCGTCGTAGCGATTGGAAAAAAGCCTATGTGACTCTAGCTGCTGGTGCTGACATCGATTTCGTCGGCGGCGCTGAGTAAGCAAAGGAGAATTATCATGGCAGTTATTAAGTGTAAGCCAACCTCTCCAGGTCGTCGCCACGTAGTTAAAGTGGTGAACACTGACCTGCACAAGGGTAAACCTTTTGCTGGCTTGTTGGCGAAAAAATCTAAAAGTGGTGGCCGTAACAATACTGGCCGTATCACTGTCCGTCACGTAGGTGGTGGTCATAAGCAGCATTATCGTCTAATCGACTTCAAACGCGATAAAGATGGTATCCCTGCAAAGATTGAGCGTCTGGAATACGATCCAAACCGTACTGCTAACATCGCGTTAGTATTGTATGCGGATGGTGAGCGTCGTTATATTCTTGCTGCCAAAGGCATGCAAGCTGGCGATAAGATCCAGTCTGGTGTTGCTGCCGAGATCAAAACCGGTAACGCTATGCCACTGCGCAACATCCCAGTAGGTTCTGTAGTTCACGCAGTTGAAATGAAGCCTGGTAAAGGTGCTCAGATCGCTCGTTCTGCAGGTGCTTATGTACAAGTTGTTGCTCGTGATGGCGCATATGCCACTCTACGTCTTCGCTCTGGCGAAATGCGTAAAGTGCCAGTTGATTGCCGCGCGACATTTGGTGAAGTTGGTAATGCCGAACACATGCTACGCCAGTTAGGTAAAGCAGGTGCTAAGCGCTGGAGAGGCATACGTCCTACAGTGCGTGGTGTTGCAATGAACCCAGTAGACCATCCACACGGTGGTGGTGAAGGCCGTACTTCTGGTGGTCGTCACCCAGTGACTCCATGGGGTGTGCCAACTAAGGGTTATAAAACTCGTAGTAACAAGCGCACTGACAAGTACATCGTACGTCGTCGTAATAAATAGTAAGAGGATTCGCCATGCCACGTTCTCTCAAGAAAGGTCCCTTCATTGACCTGCACTTGCTGAAGAAGGTAGAGAAAGCGATGGAAGCCGGTGACAAAAAGCCTATTAAGACTTGGTCACGTCGCTCTATGATCATTCCAAATATGATTGGTTTGACCATCGCTGTCCATAATGGTCGTCAGCACGTTCCTGTGTTCGTAACTGACGAAATGATCGGCCACAAACTTGGTGAATTTTCACCAACTCGCACTTATCGCGGCCATGCTGCAGATAAGAAAGCGAAGAAGCGTTAATACGGGAGGAATAAGATGGAAGTTTTAGCTAAACATCGTTTTGCCCGTACGTCTGCGCAGAAGGCCCGTCTGGTTGCTGATCAAATTCGTGGATTGCCTGTTGCTAAGGCCCTCGAGATTTTGACTTTCAGCCCCAAGAAAGCCGCCGTACTGGTTAAAAAAGTACTTGACTCAGCTATCGCAAACGCCGAACACAACGAAGGCGCGGATATTGATGAGCTTAAAGTCGGAGCCGTCTTCGTAGATGAAGGCCCAACTATGAAGCGTATCATGCCACGTGCTAAAGGCCGCGCTGATCGTATCATGAAGCGTACCAGCCACATTACTGTGGTTGTATCAGATCGCTAGGAGAGAGCAATGGGACAGAAAGTACATCCTAATGGTATCCGTCTGGGTATCACCAAGCCTTGGATCTCTACCTGGTACGCAGATAAATCAGATTACGCAAGTAACCTGAACAGCGACTGGGAAGTGCGTAAGTTTCTTGTAGAGAAATTACAAGCTGCTTCAGTATCTAAGATTGTTATCGAGCGTCCAGCGAAAAGCATCCGCGTTACCATTCACACTGCCCGTCCAGGTGTTGTGATCGGTAAGAAAGGTGAAGACGTTGAAGTATTGCGTGCTGCAGTGTCAAAACTTGCTGGCACTCCTGCTCAAATTAACATCGCTGAGATCCGTAAACCTGAGCTAGATGCCAAGTTAGTTGCTGACTCAATTGCACAGCAATTAGAGCGTCGCGTAATGTTCCGTCGTGCTATGAAGCGCGCAGTTCAAAACGCAATGCGTATTGGTGCTCAAGGTATCAAAGTACAAGTTAGTGGCCGTTTAGGCGGAGCTGAGATTGCGCGCGATGAGTGGTATCGTGAAGGTCGTGTACCTTTACATACTTTGCGTGCTGATATCGACTATTCTACATCTGAAAGTCACACCCAATACGGTGTGATTGGCGTTAAAGTTTGGATCTTCAAAGGTGAAGTTCTAGACGGAATGCTGCCACAGATTGAAGAGCCGAAGCAGCAGCAACCTAAGCGCAAGCCTCGTGGTAAATAGGAGAGCCGGCAATGCTGCAACCTAAACGTATGAAGTTTCGCAAGATGTTCAAAGGCCGCAACCGCGGTCTAGCGAACGGTACCGAAGTTAGCTTTGGTACTTTTGGTCTGAAAGCAGTCGGCCGTGGCCGTTTAACTGCACGTCAGATCGAATCTGCACGTCGTGCCATGACACGTCACATTAAGCGTCAGGGACAAATTTGGATTCGAGTTTTCCCGGACAAGCCGATTACCTCTAAGCCTCTTGAAGTGCGTATGGGTAAAGGTAAAGGTAACGTTGAATACTGGGTATGTCAGATTCAACCTGGTAAGGTTCTTTATGAGATGAATGGTGTTTCTGAAGTGATCGCTCGTGAAGCGTTTGCTTTGGCTGCTGCCAAGCTTCCAATTAAGACTACCTTCGTAACTAAGACGGTGATGTAATGAAAGCGAGCGAACTGAGAGAAAAGAGCGTTGAAGAACTGAACGCTGAACTACTTGGTCTGCTGCGTGAGCAGTTCAACCTGCGTATGCAACACGCCACTGGTCAGTTGACTCAGACTAATCAACTGAAATTGGTGCGCCGTAACATTGCGCGCGTTAAGACCATTATTACTTCTAAGGCGGGTGCATAATGTCTGATAAAATCCGTACTTTGCAGGGTCGTGTAACTAGCAACAAAATGGACAAGTCCATTACTGTTGCTATCGAACGCCAAGTGAAACACCCAATTTATGGGAAATACATTAAGCGTACGACAAAGATCCATGCACATGACGAAACGAATCAGTGCAATGAAGGCGATTTAGTAGCGATTCGCGAATGTCGTCCTTTGTCTAAGACTAAGTCTTGGACCCTGGTTGAAGTAGTATCAAAGGCCTAAGTTAATTAGGTATTTAGGTAAACGGCTCCAGAATGTGGGGCCGTTTGTTTTTTAATACTATACATTCCACTTTTATGGTGTTATATTTGCGCGCCATTTTTGACTAAATTAATAGCAAAAATGAGTGTTTTTATTGTCCCATAGTGGGAATTGTGTAGTAACGATAGCGGAGCACTTAAAATGATCCAAATGCAATCGACTCTTGACGTTGCTTGTAACAGCGGCGCACGCAGAGTTCAGTGTATTAAGGTCTTGGGTGGCTCTCATCGTCGTTATGCCGGTATCGGCGACATCATCAAAGTTTCTGTTAAAGAAGCGATTCCTCGCGCTAAAGCGAAGAAAGGCGATGTGTATAACGCGGTGGTAGTCCGTACTAAGAAAGGCGTACGTCGTCCAGACGGTTCTGTCATTCGCTTCGATCGGAATGCAGCTGTTCTTTTGAACAACAACCTGCAGCCGATTGGTACTCGTATCTTTGGACCAGTGACACGTGAATTGCGTAATGAGCAATTTATGAAAATTGTCTCGCTGGCACCAGAAGTACTGTAAGGAGCTTCAAAATGGCAGCTAAAATACGTCGTGAAGACGAAGTGATTGTATTAGCAGGTAAAGACAAGGGTAAACGTGCAAAAGTTTCTCAAGTCCTTCCTACTGGTAAATTGATTGTTGAAGGCATCAATCTTGTCAAAAAACACCAAAAGCCAAACCCACAATTGGGCGTAGCTGGCGGTATTGTTGAGAAAGAAGCACCGATACAAGCATCAAATGTAGCGATTTTCAACTCTGCCACTGGCAAAGCTGATCGCGTTGGTTTCCGCTTTGAAGACGGCAAAAAAGTTCGTTTCTTCAAATCGAACAGTGAACTCGTTAAGTAATTGGAGTAAACGATGGCGAAACTGCATGATAAATACCAAGAGACTGTTGTCGCTGAACTTGCTAAAAAGTTCGGTTATACCAGTGTCATGCAAGTCCCTCGGATTGAGAAAATCACCCTGAACATGGGTGTTGGCGAAGCTGTTGCAGACAAGAAAATCATGGACCATGCTGTCCGTGATATGACTGCAATCGCTGGTCAAAAGCCAGTTGTGACTGTAGCTCGTAAGTCAGTTGCTGGTTTTAAAATCCGTGAAGGCTACCCTATTGGCTGTAAAGTGACCCTACGCGGTGAGCGTATGTGGGAATTCTTAGAGCGTTTAGTCGATATCGCAATCCCACGTATTCGTGACTTCCGTGGCTTAAGCGCTAAAGCGTTTGACGGCCGTGGTAACTACGCAATGGGCGTGCGTGAGCAGATCATCTTCCCAGAAATCGATTACGATAAAATCGATAAGATTCGTGGTATGGATATTGTTATCACTACTACTGCGAAGAATGATGAAGAAGGTCGTGCTTTGTTAGACGCTTTTAACTTCCCATTCAAGAAATAAGGGTAGCGTAATGGCAAAAACATCAATGAAAGCACGTGAAGCTAAACGTGCACAGCTCGTGGCCAAGTACGCTGAAAAGCGTGCGGCTCTTAAGATTATCATTGCAAGTCCAGCTTCTTCTGACGAAGATCGTTGGGATGCGGTTCTTAAGCTGCAAGCTCTACCACGTGATTCCAGCGCTGCGCGTCAACGCAATCGTTGTAATCAAACTGGTCGCCCTCATGGCTTCTTACGTAAATTCGGCTTAAGCCGTATCAAATTACGTGAAGCAACCATGCGTGGTGAAGTTCCTGGCCTGCGTAAGGCCAGCTGGTAAGCACTTGTCACGGAGTAAGCTAATATGAGCATGCAAGATCCTATTGCGGATATGTTAACCCGTATTCGTAACGGCCAAGCTGCTAACCACGTATCAGTGAAGATGCCTTCAGCTAAGTTGAAAGTCGCAATTGCGAAACTACTTAAAGATGAAGGTTATATTGCTGATTACGCCGTAGCAGATGAAGCCAAGCCTGAACTGGAAGTTACTTTAAAGTATTTCCAAGGCCAACCAGTCGTTGAGACTATCCAGCGTGTAAGTCGCCCTGGTCTTCGTATTTACAAAGGTAAAAACGAACTTCCAAAGGTGATGGGCGGTCTGGGTGTCGCAATTGTGTCCACTTCTAAAGGCTTGATGACTGATCGTGCCGCCCGCCTTGCAGGCATGGGTGGCGAGGTTATCTGCTACGTAGCTTAAGGAGCTAGGAATGTCTCGTGTAGCAAAAGCACCAGTATCTATTCCAGCTGGCGTAGAGGTGACCTTGAACGAACAGACCCTTACCGTCAAAGGCGGAAAAGGTAGTCTGACTCGAGTGATCAACAATGCGGTCAATGTTGTTATTGAAGCCGGCGTAGTTAAGTTCCTCCCTGTTGAAGGCGTTGTTAACGCTTGGGCACAGGCTGGTACAACTCGTGCATTAGTAAACAACATGGTTGTTGGTGTATCTCAAGGTTTTGAGCGTAAGTTAAAGTTAGTTGGCGTTGGTTACCGTGCGAAACTCGTCGGTGCTGATATTGACCTTACTTTAGGTTTCTCTCATCCGTTAGTACACAAACTGCCCGCAGGCGTTACTGCAGAGTGCCCTAGCCAAACTGACATCGTCCTACGTGGCGTTGATAAACAGTTAATTGGCCAAGTCGCTGCTGAGATTCGCGGATACCGTCCACCAGAGCCATACAAAGGCAAAGGTGTTCGCTATGACGACGAAGTAGTACGCCGTAAAGAGGCTAAGAAGAAGTAGGTAACGCGATATGGATAAGAAAACATCTCGCTTACGTCGCGCTACTCGCGCTCGTAAGAAGATCCAAGAGCTGGGCGTGAACCGTCTGGTTGTACATCGTACACCGCGTCACATTTATGCTCAGGTGATCAATCCTGAAGCTCAGGTGTTGGCAGCTGCTTCAACCGTAGAAAAAGCGGTTAAAGAGCTACTGAAGAGTACCGGTAACGTAGACGCAGCGAAAGCAGTAGGTAAATTTGTTGCTGAGCGCGCGATCGAAAAAGGCGTAACTTCAGTTGCGTTCGATCGTTCTGGTTTCAAGTATCACGGTCGTGTAGCTGCTTTAGCAGATGCAGCTCGTGAAGCTGGCCTGAAGTTCTAAGGGGTTATAAAATGGCTAAATTAGAAGCTCAGCAAAAAGACGATCTGCAAGAGAAATTAATTGCAGTTAATCGTGTTTCTAAAGTAGTTAAGGGCGGTCGTATCTTTAGCTTCACAGCACTGACAGTAGTGGGTGACGGTAACGGTAAGATTGGCTATGGCTATGGCAAAGCACGTGAAGTTCCAGCCGCGATTCAAAAAGCGATGGAAAAAGCTCGTCGTAACATTGTGACCGTTGAGTTGAATGCAGGTACTCTGCATCACCCAGTTAAAGGTCGTCATACTGGTTCTCTTGTGTACATGCAACCTGCATCACAAGGTACTGGTATTATTGCCGGTGGCGCAATGCGTGCCGTATTGGAAGTAGCAGGCGTGCATAACGTTCTGTCAAAAGCATACGGTTCTACTAACCCGATCAACATCGTTCGCGCGACTGTCGATGCTTTGGTGCACATGAAGTCACCTTCGCAAATCGCAGCTAAGCGTGGCCTGAATGTTGACGAAATTCGGGGGTAATGCACCATGGCAACTAAAACTGTAAAAGTTACTCAAACTAAAAGCGGTATCGGTCGTTTACCGAAGCACCGTGCAACCCTAACGGGTCTTGGTTTGCGTCGCATTGGTCACACTGTTGAATTAGAAGATACTCCTTCTGTTCGCGGTATGATCAACAAGGTCTACTACATGGTTAAGGTGGAGGATTAATAGATGCGTTTAAATACTCTATCTCCAGCTGCAGGCTCTAAGCATGCACCAAAGCGTGTAGGCCGTGGTATGGGCTCAGGTCTAGGTAAAACAGCGGGTCGTGGTCATAAAGGCCAAAAGTCTCGTTCTGGTGGCGGTGTACGCCCAGGATTCGAAGGTGGTCAAATGCCACTGAAAATCCGTTTACCTAAATTTGGTTTTACCTCGCGTCGCGCTATGGTAACAGCTGAAGTTCGTGTACTCGAACTGGCAAAAGTTAACGGTGATGTTATCGACTTAAACGCTCTGAAAGATGCGAACGTAATAACTCGCAACATCCAGTTTGCGAAAATTGTTCTTTCAGGTACCATTGAGCGCCCTGTGACTGTTAAAGGTCTGAAGGTAACCAAAGGTGCACGTGCAGCTATTGAAGCTGCCGGCGGTAAGATCGAGGAATAATACGTCGATGGCAAAACCAGGACTTGATTTAAAAAGCGCGAAAGGTGGACTTTCTGAATTGAAAGCTCGCCTCCTGTTCGTGATTGGTGCGATTATCGTCTTTAGAGCCGGTTCGTTTGTGCCAATTCCTGGTATTGACGCAGCTGTATTAGCAGAGCTGTTTGCTCAGCAAAGTGGAACCATCCTTGGCATGTTTAACATGTTCTCGGGTGGTGCCCTTGAGCGTGCCTCTATCTTTGCATTAGGTATTATGCCGTACATTTCGGCATCGATTATCATGCAACTGTTGACTGTCGTACATCCTGCACTCGCTGAATTGAAAAAGGAAGGCGAATCAGGACGTAAGAAAATCAGTCAATATACCAGATGGGGTACCTTAGTGCTGGGTACATTCCAGTCGGTCGGTATTGCAACCGGGTTACCAAACTTAGTGCCAGGCCTTGTGGTCAACATTGGATTTGGATTCTACTTTGTTGCGGTTGTGAGCTTAGTAACAGGAACTATGTTCCTTATGTGGCTAGGTGAGCAAATTACCGAACGTGGTATAGGTAATGGTATCTCGATTTTGATTTTCGCAGGTATTGTTGCTGGATTACCTTCCGCTATCGGCCAAACGGCTGAGCAGGCGCGTCAAGGTGACTTGAATGTGTTAGTATTGTTGTTGCTCGCGGTAATTGTGTTTGCAGTGACTTATTTTGTAGTGTTTGTGGAACGTGGTCAGCGTCGTATCGTCGTTAACTATGCCAAGCGTCAGCAAGGCCGTAAGGTGTTCGCTGCGCAAAGTACCCATTTACCGCTGAAAATAAACATGGCAGGTGTTATTCCGCCAATTTTTGCGTCAAGCATCATTTTGTTTCCTGGAACACTGGCTCAGTGGTTCGGTCAAAATGAGTCCATGTCATGGTTAAGTGATTTTTCACTGGCTGTGTCACCTGGACAACCGCTTTACTCATTATTATATGCAACAGCGATTATCTTTTTCTGTTTCTTCTATACTGCGTTGGTGTTTAACCCACGTGAAACAGCAGATAACTTGAAGAAGAGTGGTGCATTCATCCCTGGGATCCGTCCTGGAGAACAGACTTCGCGTTACATTGATAAAGTTATGACCCGTTTGACATTGGCAGGCGCGTTATACATAACCTTTATCTGCTTAATTCCGGAGTTCATGTTAATTGCGTGGAAAGTACAGTTCTATTTCGGCGGTACTTCACTACTAATTATGGTAGTCGTAATCATGGACTTCATGGCTCAGGTTCAGACGCATATGATGTCTCATCAGTATGAGTCTGTGATGAAGAAAGCTAACCTAGTTAACAAAGCGAATTTAGATCGCTTTGGTCGCTAAGTAGCTTTACGGAGTGATGAAATGAAAGTTCGAGCTTCCGTGAAGAAGATCTGCCGTAACTGCAAGATCGTCAAGCGTAGTGGCGTTGTACGCGTTATCTGTGTTGAACCAAAACACAAACAGCGTCAAGGCTAAAAAGTAATTTGTTCAGCCCATGAATTGGGCTGAACAAAAATTTGTTTGCAAATCTGTCGACTGTCGAGTATCCTTTCGGGCTTTTCGCAGTTGGCCTTTAACTTTAAGGAGTGCATAGTGGCCCGTATCGCTGGCATTAACATTCCTGATCAAAAGCATACAGTCATCGCATTGACTGCAATTTTCGGCATCGGCCGTACTCGCGCTAGAGCAATCTGCGCGGCTACAGCAATCGCTGAAACTGCTAAGATCAAGGAATTGAGCGAAGCTCAAATAGACACACTACGCGAAGAAGTCGCCAAATACCTAGTAGAAGGTGACTTACGTCGTGAGATTTCAATGAACATCAAGCGTCTTATGGATCTTGGTTGTTATCGTGGTCTCCGCCATCGCCGTAGCCTGCCTCTCCGTGGGCAACGTACTAAGACCAATGCGCGTACGCGTAAAGGTCCACGTAAACCAATTAGAAAGTAACGGGAAGGTAAAGCAATGGCTAAAGTTCCGTCACGTTCTCCGCGTAAGCGCGTACGTAAACAGGTTGCAGATGGCATGGCTCATATCCATGCTTCTTTCAACAACACTATTGTCACCATTACAGATCGTCAAGGTAATGCGTTGTCATGGGCTACTTCAGGTGGTTCAGGTTTCCGTGGTTCACGTAAATCTACTCCATTTGCTGCACAGGTGGCTGCTGAGCGTGCAGGTGCTGCTGCTCAAGACTACGGTTTAAAAAACCTTGAAGTGTTTGTGAAGGGTCCAGGTCCAGGTCGTGAGTCAGCCATTCGTGCGCTGAACGCTGTTGGTTATAAAATTACCAACATTACCGATGTGACGCCGATCCCTCATAATGGTTGTCGTCCTCCTAAAAAGCGTCGTGTATAACGCCGTTTCATTAGGATAGTTGGAGAAAGATCATGGCAAGATACTTGGGTCCCAAGCTCAAGCTCAGCCGCCGAGAAGGTACAGACCTTTTCTTAAAAAGCGGTGTGAGAGCAATCGATTCAAAGTGTAAACTGGAAACTGCACCTGGACAGCATGGCGCTCGTAAGCCACGTTTGTCAGAGTACGGTACTCAGTTACGCGAAAAACAAAAAGTTCGTCGTATTTACGGTGTGTTAGAAAAACAATTCCGTAACTATTACAAAGATGCTGCACGTACTAAAGGCAACACAGGTGAAAACCTGCTTCAGCTTTTAGAAACCCGTCTTGATAACGTTGTTTATCGTATGGGCTTCGGTGCAACTCGTGCAGAATCACGTCAGCTAGTAAGCCATAAATCTATTATGGTTAACGGTCGTGTTGTTAACATTCCATCATTCAAAGTGTCTGCGAATGATGTTGTGAGCATCCGCGAGAAGTCACGTACTCAAGCTCGTATTAAAGCGGCTTTAGAAGTGGCAGCTCAACGCGAGAAGCCTACATGGGTTGAAGTCGACAACGCGAAAATGGAAGGTGCTTTCAAGCGCGTTCCAGAACGTAGCGATTTGTCTGCGGAAATTAACGAACAGCTGATCGTCGAGCTTTACTCTAAGTAAGGCTAACAAACAAGAGAGGACACAATGCAGGGTTCTGTTACAGAATTTCTTAAACCGCGTCTCGTTGATATCGAGCAGGTTAACTCAACACGTGCCAAGGTTACATTGGAACCACTTGAGCGTGGTTTCGGCCACACTTTAGGTAACGCGTTGCGTCGCATCCTATTGTCGTCTATGCCCGGCTGCGCGGTTACCGAAGTCGAGATTGACGGTGTACTGCACGAATACAGCAGTAAGGAAGGCGTTCAAGAAGATATCCTTGAGATCTTGTTAAACCTGAAAGGGTTAGCAGTGACCATCGAGGGTAAAGACGAGGCTATGCTTACGTTGAGCAAGTCCGGCGCAGGCCCTGTCATCGCAGCAGATATCACGCATGATGGTGATGTCACTATCGTGAATCCTGATCATATTATCTGTCATCTGACAGGTAACAATGATATCAGCATGCGTATTCGCGTTGAGCGTGGTCGTGGTTATGTACCAGCATCTGCTCGTGCACAGACCGAAGACGATGATCGCCCAATCGGCCGCTTGCTGGTTGATGCTTCTTTCTCGCCAGTTGCACGTATTGCCTACAATGTAGAAGCAGCACGTGTAGAACAGCGTACTGACTTAGATAAACTCGTTATCGATATGACCACAAACGGTACTATCGATCCTGAGGAAGCTATCCGTCGTTCTGCAACTATTCTGGCTGAACAGCTAGATGCGTTTGTAGAGTTACGTGACGTGACTGAGCCAGAGCTGAAAGAAGAGAAACCGGAATTCGATCCGATTCTGCTGCGTCCTGTCGACGATTTAGAGCTAACTGTACGTTCGGCTAACTGCTTGAAAGCCGAAGCGATTCATTACATCGGAGATCTGGTACAGCGCACTGAAGTTGAGTTGCTGAAAACCCCGAACTTAGGTAAGAAATCTCTTACTGAAATTAAGGATGTTTTAGCTTCTCGCGGACTGTCGTTAGGTATGCGTTTGGAAAACTGGCCTCCAGCTAGTTTAGCAGACGACCTATAAGTCTCAGGTTTGTACAGATTTAGGTTATAAGGATTAGGTCATGCGCCATCGTAAGAGTGGTCGTCAACTAAACCGTAACAGCAGTCATCGCCAAGCCATGTTTCGCAACATGGCCGGTTCACTAGTTCGTCATGAGATCATCAAGACAACTGTGGCTAAAGCGAAAGAACTGCGTCGCGTAGTTGAGCCTCTGATAACACTTGCTAAGAGTGACAGCGTTGCAAACCGTCGTTTAGCGTTTGCACGTACTCGCGACGCTGAAGTCGTTGGTAAGTTATTTACTGAGTTGGGTCCACGTTACCAGGAACGTCCTGGTGGCTATACCCGTATCCTTAAGTGCGGTTTACGTGCTGGTGATAAAGCCCCTATGGCTTACATCGAGCTAGTTGGTCGCCCAGAAGCTGCTCAAGCTGTTGATGTTGAAGCTGCTGAGTAATTAAGGTTACACTTTTAAAAAGCCGGGCATTAGCCCGGCTTTTTTATGCCTTTTTAACTATTTCACCCAAAGTGTGGTTTTCTCGATTTCTTTTGGGAGGATGATATTCCATTTGGATAAGCCTTTCTGGCTAAACATGTATTTTCCAAGATCATCTGTTACTGGGAAAATATTTTCGGGTTTCTCGCCGCCGAGTATTTTTGTCGCCATATTCGCTGCAATCTTGCCATGATGATAGCCATCGAGAACATAGCCACCAATATTGCCTTCAGCAGAGACACTAAATCCCCAAAACCCAAAATTCGGTACCGGAGTATGTTCAGATATCCATTTTAGGAGCTGATCTGCATCTACTGAGCGATTATCTGCATCTCTAACTGTGTGGTATAGCGCCACGACTATAGCGTTATAACCCTGTTCCTTCGCGGTCAATACATTCCGCTGCCAATCTGTTAGCTGTGACAATTGCACTAAATTAACTTCGATATCGCCTAACATGCTTGAGTGTTGTTTACTGATGTATTCAGCCGCTGAGTCAGAGGTGACTCCTTGGTCGAATAGAACTAAGATTTTTCTATGTACAGTCTGCGGTAGTAAACGTTGAATGAGCAGTAGAGAACGTCGTAGTAGTGGTCTCTCAATGACGCCTGTGAAGCGTTTGTGTTCATTGAGATGATATTCTCTAGGATTCATGTTCACCCCTAAATAGACTACTGGGATTAGGCTGTCATTTAGGCGCTGGTGTAAGAGATTAACCGCATTATCATCGGCGAGAATAACCAATTGAGGTGCTTGTTGTTGAATGTATTTCCATGCTAAGTCAGCCCGTTCAGCAAATTGCTCTTGGGGTAAGTGTTTGGTATCCATCTCGAAATAACTAACATCGTGGTGAGGGCTGAGCGTGTCATAAATCGCTTGATAGTATTCTTGGTCCCATTGATAGCTATGATGGTAGCTTTCGATAACAACAACTTTAGCAGCAATGGCTTCCTGAGAGAGGCCTACCAAGCAGATAATTAGGAAGCTTAGAATGTGTTGCAAACTAGAGTTTAGTTGTCTTATTTGAATCATATGCAGTCTTAGGTATTGGCGCTGCCTAGAGTATAGTCCACCTTTAATTGTGCATATTGAGATAATAAAAAAGCCTCACTAGTTATTAAGCTAGGAGGCTTAGTTTGTACGCTATTGCTGATCCATCAATAACCTACTTAGTATCAGGTGCCTTTTGCTGGCTATAATCTAACTTTTCGTGCTTTTGGCCCATGGCTTCAGCGACTTCTGGTGGCATGTAGTTTTCATCATGCTTGGCGAGTACTTCAGTTGCTTCTAGTTTGCCATCAGCACCCAGTACACCCTGAGCAACAATGCCTTGTCCTTCACGGAAAAGATCGGGCAATAGGTCGTCATAAGTGACCAGTACTTCGCCACCGAGGGAGTCATGCACTGCAAATTCGACATGCAAGCTTTTGGGATCTCGCACCATAGAACCTATCGTCACCATTCCGCCGACACGAATACGTTGGCCAATTTCAGGTTTTACGCCAGTGTCTGTCTTGCCGTGGACAATTTCAGACGGAGTATAGAATAAGTTCAAGTTGGAGTTCAGCGCATAGAGCAAAAGCGAAGTAATCGCAGCAACGCCACCGATTAATGCTACAGCTAATGTCAGTCTTTTTTTGCGTCTTGGGTTCACGATTTAGTACTCCTGGTTTCTTTTAGGCGTTCTTCTCTATCCATCTTCTTCGCGATATCAATTAACACCTTACGCTTTTGGCGTGCGCTGGTAATGATGAGCGTAGAGAGGCAGAAGAATGTCACTCCGTAGGATAGCCATACGTAGAATGCATAGCCGCCCATATTAAAAAAATCACTGATTGAATCGAATTGCATCATTTGACCTCCTCCGCTTTAGCTAGTTCACGGACCCAAGGGCGCATGCCATTTCTTGCTAAAATTTCTGCTCTAAAACGAACAATAGTGATGGCGCCAATCATAAGACCGAAGCCCAGTATGTTAATTAACAGTGGATAGAGCATTTCTGTCGACATTGTCGATTTCTCAGTAATGCGTATTGTCGACGGTTGATGTAATGAGCTCCACCATTCAACTGAGTATTTGATGATAGGAATATTGATCACACCGACGATCGCTAAGATCCCTGCTGCACGAGCTGCGAGCACTTTATCCTCAAATGAGGCATAGAGCGAGATCACACCTAGATATAGGAATAGTAATACCAGCTCAGAAGTTAAGCGTGCATCCCATACCCACCAAGCACCCCACATAGGTTTGCCCCATGCTGCTCCGGTAAAGAGTGCTATAAAGGTGATTACTGCACCAATGGGAGCAATAGATGCTGCAGCCCAGTCGGCAAGTTTTATTTGCCAAACTAGACCGATAAAGGCCGCGGTTGCCATACCCATATAAGCCGCCATTGACATAGACGCGGCAGGAACATGGATAAAGATAATACGGTAGCTATCACCCTGCTGGTAATCCGTCGGCGCGAAGACGAGTCCCCATGTAGTGCCAACAGCAATCAATAGACCAGCTAAGATCGCAAACCATGGAAATAACGTTCCTGATAATTTATATGCGCGTTCAGGATCCGCGTAAGGGTGTAACCATTTCCACATTTTAGTTAGTACTCACTCGCAGAGATGCACCAATTGCAAAAGGTGCTAAGGTTAACGATCCGACCAGCATAGCGCCTATTATAGCGAGCTGACCATCATAGGGTAAATTCATTCCTGCCGCGTCTATAGCACTCGTTGCAAAAATGAGTACTGGGATATATAGGGGCAAAATAAGTAAGCTGAGTAACACGCCGCCTTTTCTTAGACCGACGGTTAATGCCACACCGATAGCACCTAACAGCGACAATACTGGCGTGCCTAGCGCAAGCGTCGAAATTAACGCACCGTAGCTGTTGCCGTCTAGATTGAGTAATACCGCTAACAGTGGTGCGATAATAATCAGTGGCACACCAGTTAAAATCCAGTGGGCTAACACTTTAGCTAATACGAGAATGGCTAATGGCTGTGGACTTAATAGCATTTGTTCTAAGCTACCATCACTAAAGTCGGCTTTGAAAAGCCTTTCAAGTGACAACATCGATGCTAATAATGCGGCTACCCAAATAATCCCCGGTGCCACACGTGCTAACATTTGTGGCTCTGGTCCAATTCCCAGCGGAAACAAGGTAACGACCATAATAAAAAATAGCAGTGGGTTAAAAATGTCGCCGCGGTGGCGAATAGCAATTTTAAGATCTCGCTGCAGCAAGGTGAAAAATGCTTGGGTAAAACTGATGCCTCTTTTCATTGAGCCTGACCTTATATGAAGCGATAATCGAGACGAATTTTACGAAGCCTATCATCTGTGATAATGCCCATATCTTGGTGAGTTGTGAGGATCACACAACCACCATTATCCGCATGCTGAATAAATAACTGCTCCAGTTCTTCGACGCCTTTTTTATCAATTGCAGTAAAAGGTTCGTCAAGGATCCAAATTTTACAGTTGCTATGCCACAATCTTGATAGCGCTGTTCTGCGATGCTGGCCTGCGGATAAATGCCCCGCGAGAGCTTCTTCAAAGCCCGTTAAATTGACTTTTGCTAAAATCTCTGACGTATCAAAGTCATCATAACCACTGATTCTTAAATTGAAATTAAGGTTTTCTTCGGCAGTCAGCTCGCATTTCACGCCAGCTAAATGGCCTAAATACAAGAGGTCTTCATTGTATTCATCGCGGCAACGGTTTATGTCTTCATTAATGTAAAAAGTTTGTCCGGCATAGGGGCGAGAAAGGCCCGCCAATATGCGTAATAAACTGGTCTTTCCTGCGCCGTTAGGGCCTTCAATCTGAACAATGTCACCGGCATTTATATCAAAACTTAACTCATCAAAAAGGATACGTTCTTCGCGGATACAGGTCAGCTTGCTGGCTGACACTAATGTGGTTTCTTTAGTTATATTTGTCACTGAACCCTCTATCTCAAGCCGGAAGGAAACACAAGTCATTCTAACACAAACGTTATTGGGGGTTTACTCTTGGTTTGCACTAGATGTCAGCAATATGATGTGGTTCCAATAACCGCAATATTTATCGAACTTTTTTACGACTTGCTAATATATTAACGAATTTGTCATCCTTGTCGCCTGATTCATTTTGTGTTGAGATTCTAATCACAAAAAGATGAGATTTCTTGAAGTTTGTAGTAATCTTAGTCGGCTATAATGAGTCTGCCTAAGTAAGGGCGGCGCCGAGCTTTGTACGTATTTGCATTAGGAACATTGAACATGAAAAAACTGTTAGCAATGACTGCTGTCGCTGCTTTGACTATGTCAGTTAACGCTTCAGCTCAAGATGCTGAGGCTATTTATAATAAGGCATGTACCGTATGCCACAGCATGGGTGTTGCTGGTGCTCCAAAAGTACACAACGCTGCAGAATGGGAACCACGCTTAGCTAAGGGTGTTGACGCTCTAGTGAAGAGTGTGAAAACCGGTCTGAATGCTATGCCACCAGGTGGTATGTGTACTGATTGTACTGATGATGATTACAAAGCTGCTATCAAATTTATGTCTACAGCTAAGTAATTCTTCAGATATAAAAAAACCGGCGAAAGCCGGTTTTTTTATATCTGCAATTAACTGCGATTTATTGCACTTGAGTATCAAGTACTAGGTTCGCTGTATCGCCTACGGCGACTTTACTGATCTTGCCTTGAATATCACCCGTTTGCGGTTTGATATTACCTTGTTTAGACAGCACAGCAATCACTTCCACATTGGCTGCATCGCTTAACTTCACATCACCACCCATACCGCTGCTGTCATCTAATGTCACTGTAATCGGGAAAGACTTAGCACTGACTTTGGTTGCAGCTAATGGGACTTTAGGTCCTTCAGTTGCACGGGCAAAGATGAAAATGGTGTCTTCTGGACTGGCTTTAGCCGCAAGTTCTGCAGAGATAGATATAGTGACATTGACCGATTTAGCACTCGCTTTGACTTGCTTATGTGCATCATCATTTGGCATGCCAGCGGTTTCCGACTGCATGCGTAAGTTAGCGGTTTCGATTGCATTCATAAGAGCTGCACGATCAACGTCGGCACGACCGCTATCTAAAATCGTTTGCCAAGAGGTGATGGCTTTCTTGTAGTCAGCAGTAAAGAAAGCATCCATACCCACGAGCAGTAGCGTTGAAGGATCTTGGGCATCCATTGCTAAAGACTCATTGATAAGAGCTTGGATTTGCGGTGTCATTTGTTGACCCGCTTTGTAATACATCGCCGTTGCTTTTGGACCGAGCAATTCTGCATGCTTTCCGACTAATTCGATTACTTTATCGAAAGCCGCAATCGCTTTATCGTATTGGTTTGCTGATACATAAGCATGACCTAAGCTAAACCACAGTTGGCTGTTTTCTGGCTCGGCTTTAACTTGAGCTTCCATCATCTGCACGCGTTGCATCATGATTTGAGCCGTATCCATTCCCGCATGTGGATTTGCAGGTTGTTGAGCACTATCAATATTCTCGAAGGCGCCTAAGTGTTGATAGAGATAGCCTGAGATAACAATCAAACAAACTGACATGATCGACGGCCACAGAATCGTCTTTGGCTTTATTTGGTTGACCAGTGAATCGTCGTTCGCTTGTTTGATGTCTTGGAGTAGACTGATTTCCAGTTCTTTCTTCAATGCATCAAATTCGGCTTGATCGAGTAGCTCTTCACTTAATTCTTTTTCAAGAACGCCTAAGCGCTCATTGAACAATTCAAGGTTCGTTTGTTTACGAACTCCAGCTTCTTCCGTTTTCAGCAATTTTTGCTGTCTGAAGTGCGGGATCCAAATCAGCATCAGGCCGACTAACATAACAAGCGCAATAAAAATCCAAAATGTCGTCATTGTTTCTATATTCACTTTAGTTTGCAGAAAGCGGAGTAACCGCTAGGCTTGGAAGCAAGATTATACGTAAAGATTGTTCATTGAACAGTAATATAAGGTAATCCCAGTGCTGAAAGCTTATAGTTGGGCACTGGTTCACAAATTGATTCTTCTTGTAAATTTTGTATGAAACTTAAGTGTCATTTGTCGGTCACATGCAGAACTGAGCCTCTTCCGTGACTTTCATCGACCTCTAAAATTGAGAATGAGACAAGTAACCCAGTTTTGTACGAAAGAGGCAGACAGGAACAATAGCAAATACTAAAATGAGCAAAATTTCGTGCATTTGCGTGAATAGCATGTTGTGCGTTGAGATAGAGTCTTTCTAAATCAACATATTATTGAAGACTGAGGAAAACCCATGATCCCAGAACTTGGACACTTTGCGTTGATAATAGGGGTGGCTTTTGCCTTCTTATTAATCAGCGTCCCCCTAATAGGTGTTGCCAGAAAAGACCAATACCTTGTTAGGTACGCTTGGCCATTAACGTACGGAATGTTCTTTTTTATTACCTTATCTGTTGTCGTGCTGGCTTATAGTTTTGCCGTCGATGATTTCTCGGTCGCCTATGTGGCACATCATTCAAATTCTCAGTTACCTATCTTCTTTAAGATCTCGGCCGTATGGGGCGGTCATGAAGGGTCACTGTTATTTTGGGTGTTTGCTTTATCAACTTGGGCGGCTGCGGTTGCCTTGTTTAGCAAAGGTTTAGAAGAAGTGTTTACTGCCCGTGTGCTGGCAGTATTGGCTCTTATTGTGATTGGCTTTAGTTTGTTTATGCTACTCACATCTAGCCCATTTGAACGTTTATTCCCGATCCCTGCCGAAGGTCGTGACTTAAATCCAATGCTGCAGGACGTGGGATTAATCTTCCATCCTCCTATGTTGTACTTAGGTTATGTGGGCTTCTCTGTAAGCTTTGCATTTGCGATTGCTGCGCTGATGAGCGGCCGTCTCGATTCTGCTTGGGCTCGTTGGACTCGTCCATGGACATTGGCTGCTTGGACCTTCCTTACGGGCGGTATCGCACTAGGATCTTGGTGGGCTTATTATGAATTAGGCTGGGGCGGTTGGTGGTTCTGGGATCCTGTTGAGAACGCCTCTTTTATGCCTTGGTTAGTGGGTACTGCGCTTGTTCACTCTTTGATTGTGACTGAGAAACGCGGCGCCTTCCGTAACTGGACTGTATTACTGTCTATTTTTGCTTTCTCTTTAAGTTTGCTTGGTACCTTTATTGTTCGCTCAGGTGTATTAACCTCAGTGCATTCATTTGCAGCCGATCCAAGCCGCGGTATGTTCATCCTGTTGTTACTTGGTTTAGCTGTTGGCGGTTCATTAACACTGTTTGCTTTACGTGCCAGTGAAATGAGTAGTCCAGCCCGTTTCGAGCTTAAGTCTAAAGAAACTATGCTCTTAGTGTGTAACGTGCTACTGACGGTTGCCGCAGGTACGGTACTATTGGGTACATTATATCCATTGCTCATCGATGCACTTGGCATGGGTAAGATCTCTGTTGGACCTCCATACTTTAATGCGGTGTTCGTGCCTATCGTATTAGTGCTATTTGGCTTTATGGGTATTGGTCCAATTATTCGTTGGAAAAAGTCGAAAGCGGGCGAGCTTAAGCGTCAGCTATTGATCCCAGCAATGATTGCTGCTGCTATCGGTATTGTGACGCCTTTTATCGTCGATGGTGTATTCAATATTTGGGTTACCTTTGGTATTGCAGCCGCGGCTTGGATTATTCTGGCTACCGCAAGAGCGGCCTATAACATGGTCAAGTCGAAAGAAGGTGATATCAGCATCAGTCGCATGGGCCGTAGTCAGCTTGGTATGATCTTCGCGCATCTTGGTATTGCCGTTTCTGTAATTGGTGCCACTATGGTGTCAAATTACTCGATTGAGAAAAGTGTTCGTATGGGGCCTGGTGTAAGCCAAGAACTCGCTGGTTATACTTTTAAGTATCTCGAGACCAAAAACGTAGTGGGTCCTAACTACACTGCACAGCAGGGGCAGATAGAGATCTACAAGGGCGATGAGCTACTGACATTACTAAAACCAGATCGTCGTCAATATAATGTGCGAACTATGGATATGACAGAAGCCGGTATTGACTGGGGTCTATTCCGTGACTTGTACGTAACTATGGGTGACCCTATTACCAGCACTGAATTTGCGGTTCGTTTAAACTATAAGCCGTTCGTGCGTTGGTTATGGTTTGGGGCAATTTTCATGATGATAGGTGGATTCTTCGCTGCATCGGATAAACGTTACCGTGCGAAAGTCACTGCAGCCATCGCGCCTTTGGCCGAAAAGGCAAAATTGGCAACGGCTCAATAATTGGGGAATGTATGAAGAAGTTGGTTCTGTTTATCCCATTGGTCATATTTCTCGCCATGGGGGTGTTTCTCTATAAAGGGTTATTTCTGAATCCGCAGCAATTGGATTCAGCACTGGAAGGGAAGCCTATTCCGGCTTTCCAACTAGAACGCCTAGAAACACCAGCTGAGATCATAACGAATGAGCAATTAAAAGGTAAGGTATCATTACTTAACGTATGGGCGACGTGGTGTCCATCTTGTAAATATGAGCATCCTTTCTTAGTGATGCTAAAACGTAAAAATCTTCTGCCAATTTACGGGATCAACTATCGTGATGAGCGTGCTCCTGCGTTAGAAGAGTTAAAACGTCAGGGCGATCCCTACAACGTTAATATCTATGATAAAGATGGGCGTTTAGGATTAGATCTTGGCGTTTATGGTGCACCAGAGAGTTTTATTGTTGATCATAACGGTATTATCCGTTTCCGTTATGCAGGTCCAATAGACCAACGCGTATGGAGTGAAACCCTTTACCCTATGATCCAACAATTACAAGCTGAAGCAGCGAAGGATGGCGCAGCATGAGAACGCTGATAAAAATCATAGGTGGTCTAGTGCTGATGTTCAGCATGACGACCGCCGTCATGGCAACACCAGTTGATACTTACGAATTCAAGTCACCTGAAAATCAAAAGCGCGGTTTGTCTTTGGCCCATGAACTACGTTGTCCACAGTGTCAAAACCAAAATTTGATCGACTCCAATTCACCCGTTGCTCGAGATCTGCGTCTTGAGGTATTCAAGATGGTTGACGAAGGAAAAGGGGATGATGAGATCATCGAGTTTATGACTAGTCGTTACGGTGAGTTTGTTCTCTATAAACCTAAGATGGAAACCAAGACCTACATTCTTTGGTTAGGTCCTATTGGTTTATTACTTCTGGGTCTAGTTATTGGATTCATCTTCATTCGTAAGCAACGTATTGGCGGTAATGTGCCGAACGAAATTAGCGCAGAAGATCAGCGCGAGTTAGATACCTTGCTAAAGCGCAATACAAAATGAAGCATAAAGTCATAACGGCATTTATGTTGTCATCCATTCTTTCGGTATTTGTTGCTGGGGTCGCGCATGCGTACCCTGGTATGCAGCAAACGGCTAAACCGATGGAATCAACGGTTGATTTGATCAATGTACTGCCAAAGACTTTTCCTATTGAGCCTGTTGCCTTTAATGATGTCGATGGTAAAGCTATCGACTTCAGCCACTTTAAAGGCAAGATCATTATGGTTAACATGTGGGCGACTTGGTGTCCGCCATGCGTCAGAGAGTTGCCTGCAATCGAAAGGTTAGCAACTAAGTTCAAGACTGAAGATTTTGTCGTGCTGCCTATCTCTATTGATGCAGAAGGTAAGCAGCAGGTTCAGCCGTTCTTAAGTTCATTGGGTATGGCGAATTTCAACTCTTACTATGATCAACCACAAAGTCTTGGAAACGTTTTTCCGCTCGACACGATTCCTGCGACCTTTATTCTTGATCAACAGGGTCAATTAATTGCCTTTGTTCGATCCTATGTTGATTGGGATGACGTAAAAGCCGTCTCGCTAATCCAAGGTTTTATCGATAAAGGCAGCAAAAAGCCCAATTAATGGGCACTTTGCATGTAAAATAATCGCCATTGTTTAAAAGATCGCCATGCGATCTTTTTTCATTTAAAAAGCCCTTGCACAAAATCTTCTGCTGCCTATAATGCGCATCCACTGACACGGCAGGCAGCGAAAGCCAGCTGACGAGTTAAGTTGAATTGAGTCGCTTTTAAGCACTTAATTCAATCGTAGCAAGAAGTTGTAAAAACTCCTTGACGCGAAACGGGAAATGCGTAAAATACGCAGCCCTAGCCAACTGGAAGCGTTCGACGCTCAGTGTGGTACTCACCTTCTCTTACGAGGTTGAGTTGCTCTTTAACAAGATAAAACAAGAAATCTGTGT
>NZ_JAKKSG010000037.1:0-19303 GCF_025653545.1 Shewanella sp. SW1
TGTCGTAACTGAGGCTTCAGCCTTAACGCCTGCACCTGCTTTATTAATGTTATCAGCGACTTTGGCAGCATTGTCACCGCCGGTAATTGCCACAACCTTACCATTAACAGCAAAAGCTGTATCAGCGGCTGTACCTTGCGATAAAGCGCCCGCGGTTTCTACACCAAATTTAGTGCCTTTTCCTGAAACGCTGTGATTACCAATCTTATTCGCCGCAGTGCTAGACAACGATACTGAAATCGTTTCATTAGCATTGGAGCCCACTTGGAATTTTTGCGTACCATACGTACCATCAAGTAATTTCTGACCACCAAAAGAAGTGGTATCTGAAATACGAGTTAATTCAGTTTGCAATGCAGAAAGTTCTTTTTGCATTGATTCTCGATCACTCGTTGAATTCGAGCCATTAGCCGATTGCAGTGACAAATCTCGCATACGTTGCAAAATGTTAGTCGATTCTTGCATTGCACCTTCGGCAGTTTGCGCAATAGAAATACCATCGTTAGCGTTGCGCATTGCAACATCGAGCCCATTAATCTGACTCGTCATACGGTTTGAAATCTGTAGACCTGCGGCATCATCCTTAGCGCTGTTAATCCGTAATCCTGACGATAATCGTTCCATAGACGTTTGCAGATTACCATTGGCTCCGCCAAGATTTTTTTGTGCCTTCATCGATGTGACGTTGGTGTTTACTGAAATAGCCATGTTACATTCCTCTTCTAAGTTGGGTGCCAAGACGTGGAAGCCTGGCTAAATCTTGTTGCCATCAATTGCTGCAACTTTACTTAACGTGCTTAACTCTATTTGCTTAATTTAATTACTTAACTTTTAGACCTTGATGCCTTCGTCATTGAAGACCGTCTTGTTTTAGTGCTTTCGGTTCAGAAGGCATTCGATCTAGATGTAATCAAACAGCGATACGGAACCCACTTTACTAAACACACTGGATACGGCATTGAGTGCGAGTTGTTGCTTCTCAAATTCAGTTATCGCAGTGGCATAATCAACATCTTCCAATTTGGATAATGCCGAGGTGTTAATCAATTTCTCATCAGTGTGCTTATCAGTATATTTTTCCAGTATCTTTAAACTGTTCCCTGATAAGCCTTGCTGCTGACTCATTTGTTTGACACCACTCCCAACATTATTCAATAACTGTGCCAACTCAGACTGGCCGGATGGCGTCTGCACTTGGTCAGCATTTTCAAAAAGAGCAATCGCCTTATTTAAGGTATTGAAAATACTAACCTCTGGTTCTTGATGAAGGGTAAAGCTGTCACCTATCTTCGGCTCGCCGGCAATTTTTAGTTCAACACCGTCAAAAGTGACTGGCACAGCGGGATCGAACGCCGCTGCGGGGGAGATGATATTGGCGGGAATCGCGTTGTCGGTGACTTCGACATTAATGCCACCAGCACCATCATCTAGAAATGAAACAGTGTAATCAGAGAGAGAAGGTGTCGCGTTAGCTAGCTTAGCGCTAGATACACTAAAATCACCTTGTTGGGACGGCAAATAATTGACGCTATAATCGCCCATTGCATTGGGTGATTTTATAAAAGCGGTATCTCCAGCCACATTGGTATTAAGCTGAATACCTGTAGCAATCATGCTATTACGAACGCCTGAGTCGCCTGAGTAAATAATTTGACCATTGTTATCGAATTCGAACGGTTTCGTGTCCGTTTTATTACCTGCAAAGAGATAGTTTCCCGATTCATCTTTGGTATTCGCAATCGTCAGTAATTGATCCAGACTTTTACGCAGATCATCGGCAATTGTTTGCCGCTCTGCCTCGGTCATACTGCCGTTTGACCCCCTTAGCATCATATCTTTCATGCTCGATACTAATGTATCCGCTTGGCCAAGTTGACTTTCGGTTTGTTGTAAGTGATTCGTTGCATAATCAATGTTCTTAATGAACTGATCGACGAGTGCATTTTTCTGATTCAGATTATCGATACCCTGCGACGCCACAGGATCATCACCGGCAGTATTGACTTTCTTACCACTGCTCAATTGGTCAAGAATTTTGCTGGTCGCCGTTTGCTTTTGCAGCACACTGGTAATGCTTTGATTAAAGATCTGCGCGGATGATAATCGCATAGTTAAATCTCCTAACGCACTGAGGATAATAAGGTGTCAAAAATCTGCTGTGCGGTCGTCATTATCCGCGCAGAGGCTTGATAGGCTTGCTGAAAACGCATTAAATTTGCGGCTTCTTCATCTAAGTTCACGCCCGACTCACTCTCTACTCGCGCATAAGCTTGCTGATACACGGCCTCAGCCGAACCAGTACGCACTTCGGCCGCTTTCGTTTTACTGCCAATATCGAGCTTAGTGTTCTCGAACACATCCGCTAAGGTCGATTTGCCATTATTCATCACTTTGCTTTCGCTCAATTTAGCCATAGCAACAGCATTAGAGTTATCGCCCTCGGCAAAGGATAAATCGAAGGTAAATCTGTCATTGCCTGCAGCCGCTTTGCTGTCAACTTCAAAGGTAAAGCCAAAAGCGCTGATGCTCGGTGGGGTATAAGCTGTAGCTGCCCCAAGTGATGTTCCTGCGGCATCAAATGCTTCATAGGTAGGTGGCAACACTGTGGTATCGAGCTTTATTGTCAATTCACTGCCCGTCACAGGGAAATTTGCGGCATTGCGATTGCCAATTTGAGTCAACTTAACTTGGGTATTACCCGAGTTAGCGGCATCTGCAGTAATCTTTGGGGATGCGGCGGCAATACCTTTAGGGTCTTTCATGACAACTTCAATGCCATTGGAGGCGCCCGCGGTCGGGCGAATGGCAAAACGATCCCCCGACGCCATCGCGCCCGCTTTTATGTCAATTGAAAATCCAAAAGTCGAGCCTGATAAAGTCAGCGGTGTTATCACCCCCGTTTCCGTATCTCTCAACTCATAAGAAGCTGGCGCAGTACTGACACATGACAGCTCGTAGGCACCACCAGTTAATAGACTGGTATCATCGATGGTGACGCCTAATGTTGCATTGCCCGTATTACCAGAAAAACCAGCTACACGACCCAAGGACATCAGAGGATCATTGATATCTTTGAAGATATTAGCGCCGACTTGCCCATTGAGGTCAATGCCTTGCGCTTGCATTTTGTTGAAGTTATCAGCCACGCCCAAAGCTAATTGGTCAAGCTCATGACCCGCGGGGATTAACGTCTGGTCACGAAAGTCAAACATAGCTCCTAGCTGACCGCCAAGTTTACTTGGGTCAACTGTGACGCTTTGCGAACCAATACTTGAATTAAGCTGTAACTCTTTGGGAAATGGGTTACCCGCTTGAGTGCCCATACTCATGGCAATCTCACCGGAAACTAGCATCACAGAGCCACCGAGCATAATACTCTTAGCGCCATTTTCTTGCGGGATAACATTCACTTGGGCGTACTGACTTAACTCTTGAACGAGTGCATCTTGCTTATCGAGTAACTGCGCATCTTGATTCGGTGACTTCATCAGCTCTAGGTTTAAATTTGCCAGTTCTGTACTGATCTCATTGATACGCTTAGTCATACCAGTGATCTGGTCATTGGTCTGATTAAGCTGGCCATTCAAATACGACTGCATCTGATTAAGACTGCTGGCAACTTGCTGTGCGTTTGTTAGGGTCGAACTCCTAATACCCAAATCTGCAGGTAAATCAGCCACACTATTCAGCCCCGAAAACAGGTCATTCAAGCTTTGTGGCACAACTTTACCTACCTGTGAAAACAGCTGATCTAACTCACTCAATTTACCGTAGCTGGCTTCGGCGGCGCTTAACGTTGTTTGGCCAATGCGTAACTCTCTTGCAGCATAGTCATTGTAGATACGCTTAACGTCATTAACGTAAGTTCCTGTACCATAAAAACTACTACCAAAACGCTGCGATTCAAGAGTCGACTGGGTTGCCACTTGTCTGTGGTAACCAGCGGTATTGGCGTTAGCTATGTTATTACTGGTAACACCCAGTTGCGACTGGGAGGCAAGCACCCCAGTTCGCGCTATATTCAGTAGATCAACGGCCATTAGTTGACACTCCTATGAACAAACAGGGTTGTAAGGTTCATCATTTGTCTTCTCCTGGCAGAATTGATTTCAGCTCTTCACTGATGGACTGCATCACTTTAATGACTTTTTCAGCATATCTAGGATCTGTGGCATAACCCGCATCCTGCAAAGCTCGAATAAACTGAGTTGGCGAAGCCGCCACTTTCTTCGCATCTTGATAACGATCGCCTTCGGCAATGAAGGACACAAAATCGTTGAAACTATGTTCAAAGTCACTGTAAACACGGAAGTCGGCTTTTTGCTGCACAGCCACACCGTGTTCGAATTCTAAGGTGCTGACGTTCGCTTTATCGCCTTGCCAACGACGATCAGCTTTAATATTGAATAGGTTATGACTTGGCGCGCCGTTATTGCCGCGAACAATTTTTTGTCCCCAGCCAGTTTCCAGTGCTGATTGCGCCAATAATACTTCTGGTTGGGTACCTAATGTTTTTGCAGCTTTTTCAGCATGTGGATATAAGGTCGCTAAAAATTCTTCTCGACTACCAAACCTGACAATCTTTTGGGTTTCCCTAAATGCTGCCGTCGGCAAAACTTGGCCGCTAATCACAGGTTCTACCACTGAAAGTGATTGTTCACTCCAGCTCGGCTTAGGCGTATCGATAGCCAGTGAACGATTAGGCGCATCAATGTCCATTGATGAATTGGCATCTTCAGCTCTATCCGGTTCAAATACAGGCCGAGCGATAGCAGCCGGCACACCATGATTTACAACTGTGGGTTCAACCACAGGAGCGGCTGAACTCTGCATAGGCACATTAAGCGCTTTATCGTCGTGGAGCATTTTCATGCCACCATCGTCACGCAATACCGATGCAGGCGTGAAATGACTTGTTTCGGGAGAGAGTTGCTGCACCATCATATCGGCAAGGCCCAATACACCTTTGTCAGATAAATCGACCGATAACTGCTGATCGCGCATCTGCTCGTAAAACTGAGTGTATTGGCTATTGAGTGGACTATCAGACTGAAAAACCGCATTGGCATCGCGCATACTTTTCATCAGCATTTGCACGAAAATACCTTCAAATTGTTGGGCGACCTTTTTCAAGGCGCCCTTCTCATCCTTCTGAGCCTGGGCGCGGAGTGAATCTAAGCCGCCCAGGTCAAGAAAATGTGATGAACTTGAAAGCTTTTCCATGATTTTCCCGACAGAAATTAGATGATGATAAGTTCACCATGCAAAGCTCCTGCCACTTTTAATGCTTCAAGTATTGCTAACACATCTGAGGGGGCTGCACCGACCAAGTTAACCGCTCTAACCAGCTCATCCAGCGTAGTGCCTGGATTAAACATAAACATACGGCGGTCACTTTCTGTCGCTGTAATCGTACTATTGCTAGTGACAGTTGTTTGACCATTGGCTAAGGCGTTTGGCTGTGAAACCTGGGTTGCCTCAGCAATCGTGACTGTCATGCCGCCATGGGTAATCGCCGCTGGGAGTAAACGCACGTTTTGCCCAACCACTATGGTTCCAGTACGTGAGTTAACGATCACTTTGGCAGATTCTTCTGCGGGAATAACATCGAGGTTTTCAAGCGTAGCTAAAAAAGACACCCGTTGTGATACATCACGCGGAGCACTGACCTGCACAGATGTCGCGTCTAAAGGACGCGCCATATCAGGGCCTAATAGCTCATTAATCGCATCGGCCATCCGTTGTGCAGTCGAAAAATCAGAACGACGTAAGTTAAACGTCAAATAATCGCCGGTTGAAAATGGGGTCGCCACACTGCGCTCGACAATTGCGCCATTGGGTATACGACCTACAGTTGGCGTATTTTGAATCACCTTTGAACCATCTAAACCATCGGCACTAAAACCACTCACCACTAAGCTGCCTTGGGCTATCGCATACACATTACCGTCTACCCCTTTCAAAAAGGTCTGTAATAAGGTGCCACCGCGTAAGCTTTTGGCTTCGCCTAAGCTAGATACCGTTACGTCAAGATCTTGACCAGGTTTGATAAAGGCGGGCATATCCGCGTGTACGGCTACCACTGCAACGTTTTTAATTTTCGGTTTGACGTTGTCAGGAAGATTAATCCCAAAGTTTTTGAGCATAGTCATAAAGGTCTGCTCGGTATAACTGGTTTTTTCCCCCGTTCCCGGCAAACCGACCACTAAGCCATAACCAATCAACTGGTTACTACGCACACCTTGCACATTGGCAATATCTTTAATTCGTTCAGCCTGACTAGGTAGAGAAAACACTAGCATGGCAACGGCTAACACCAGTTTATATTTCATGATACGACTCCTTAGAAGGGCCACCAGTCGCTCATAAAGAACTGGCTTAACCAGCCCACTTTTTGAGCATCTGCGAAAGTGCCTGTGCCACTGTATTGGATACGGGCATTAGCCATTCGCGTTGAATCGACAGTGTTATCGGGTTTAATGTCCTGCGAGCGAACGAGACCAGTGACACGAATAAACTCATCACCATTATTAATTGAAATCCATTTTTCGCCACGGATCACTAAGCTGCCGTTGTTTAGCACTTGCATCACGTTTGCCGAGATGCTGCCATCTAGACTATTGCTCTGATCCGCATCCGATTCACGCTTAGTGTTCATGCTATCTTTGTAACGCAAATCAATTGGCACTCCGCCAATGGACACATTACTACCACCTGCAAAGATGGGATCTAAGCTCATATCTGAGCCTTTTTTGATCTGATTGCCTGCACTCTTCTTAGCTTGAGTCGATTCCTTCAATACGATAGTGATAATGTCACCGACTTTGTGGGCGCGTATATCCGAATACAAGCTAGATGCTTGGCTGTCTTGATAAATAGAGCCAGTTGCGGCAATTTTTGTCGGCGGCGCCTCTGGGTAGACCGGCGCGTAAAAGGGATCATCCGCAAGGGGTTTCTTTTGCGTCGAGCTACAAGCTGCAAGCAATAACGCGACGGCCAACACAAGATATCTAGCCATGATGTTTGCCTCTATAAATTCTGAGTCACATAAGACAGCATCTGATCTACCGCTGAAATCACTTTGGAGTTCATCTCGTAAATGCGCTGACTTTCGATAAGGTTCACCAGTTCCTCGGTCACGTTCACGTTAGAGGTTTCTAAGGCGCCTTGACGAATTGCACCCATGCCATCTAACGAAGCGGTACCTTGAATAGGCGTACCACTGGCACCAGTTTCCGTATATAAGTTTTGTCCCATAGGATCTAAACCCGATGGATTAATAAAATCCGTCATAGTCAACTGACCCACGACTTGGTTCTCAGCGGTACCCGGCGTTTTTACTGAAACTTCACCCTCCGCGGAAACGGTAATACTGGTCGCATTATCAGGAATAGTGATCGCGGGTTGTAGCAAATAGCCAGAACCTGGCGTCACAATCTGACCCGTATCGTCTAAGGTAAACTGACCATTTCGAGTATAAGCAGTGGTTCCATCAGGGAGCTGGATTTCAAAAAATCCAGGACCTTCAATCATGAGATCCAGTGAGTTATCCGTCGTCAGCATGTTACCCTGAGTAAACATTTTTTGAGTCGCGACGACTTTCGTACCCGCACCTATGTTTAATCCGTTGGGTAACTTAGTGTTAGAAGCACTAACACCACCCGCTTGGTTAACTGTTTGATAGAGTAAATCTTCAAATACTGCGCGGCTTTTTTTGTAGCCCACAGTGCTAGCGTTCGCTACGTTGTTTGAAATCACCGAAATATCAGTTTGCTGTGCGTCTAAGCCAGTTTTACTAATCCATAACGCCGGATGCATAATCTATCTCCTAACTAATACGCATTAATGAAGATGAAGCGCGATCATTCTCTTCCGCGGTTTTCATCATCTTGACTTGCAATTCAAACTGCCGCTGAAGATCAATCAAAGACACCATTTCATCAACAGGGTTAACGTTACTGCCCTCTACGGCACCACTTTCAACTGCGACGAAAGGGTCAGCTGGTGCTGCTTCACCTGACATTTGTCGAAATAATCCATCTTCACCACGCATCATCTGCGCATTGCCGGGATTAACTAACTTCAATCTCGCCACTTCTTCTATCACTTCAGCAGTCGCCCCTTGAGGGCGAACAGACACTATGCCATCCTGTGAAATTGACACTTTATCAATAGGTAATGGCAGCACTATCGGGCCAGCATCCCCCATCACGGGATTGCCTCTGTCGTTATACAACATGCCCGTCGCATCGAAACTGAGACTACCGGAACGGGTATAAGCTTCACTGCCATCTTTCGCCTGAACGGCAAACCAACCATCGCCTTTAATGGCAACATCGAGATCCCGTCCAGTGGTTTTTATCGGACCAGAGCGAAAATTAGCTGACGGAGATTCTGTCATCGCAAACACCCTTGAAGGCAACCCTTCACCGAAGGCTTGCATCGATCTGGCCTGCGCCATATCTGATTTAAAACCATCGGTATTAGCATTGGCTAAGTTGTTCGCACGGAGTGCCAGCTCATTCATATTTTGCTTAGCGCCACTCATGGCGACATAAAGGAATTTGTCCACAGACTGCTCCGTCAAATTTTCTACATGACGATATCAAAGCAAGCATCGTGCCAATAAAAATTGATTTTAATTTACTGATAAATTTGAAGAATAAGGAAATGAAGTGAGTTGACAGCAGGATAAAGGCTAAGTGTTGCCACTGGCGGCAACACTTAGTTAAATAAAGTAATGATTAGCGGATTTGTAATACGGTTTGTTGCAGCGTGTTATTTACTTCAAGCGTACGGGAGTTCGCTTGGAAGTTACGCTGCGCCGAAATTAAATCGACCAGTTCAGTCGTTAAATCGATGTTCGATTGCTCTAACGCCGATGAACTGAGACTACCAAAAGTTCCACTATTGGCCTCACCCGCTAACGCAGGACCTGAAGCTAAACTGGCTTTCCACGACGTATTACCCACTTGCGTTAAACCTTGTTCGTTAGCAAAACGAACTAAAGCAACCCGTGCTAAAGCAACGGTCGAACCGTTAGAATAGCTTGCTGTAATTAGGCCATCAGCACCAATTTCAACGTTAGTTAAACGACCAACAGTCGTACCATCTTGTTTCAATTCAGTCGCAGCAAAAGGATCTGCATATTGCGTTGGCGCATTAAACTTCACTGTTAATGATTGAGTACCATCAGCTCCAGCACCTAATACACCAGCTGGTTTATTACCAAGTGGCTCCGTGGTAATAACTGCAGGATTACTGTCAATATAGGCCCCAACTGAGTTAAACTTCAGCACCGCCCCCGTCCAGCCACCAGCAGTTTGCGCTGAAACACCACCACCGCCCGCAACCGTTGGCACATCTGGACTACCGTCACCATCAGTATCTACATCGTATTTACCAGCTGGGCCATTCAAATCTACAGGTTTATTATCAATAGCATAATAAGCAACCCAATTGCTCTCACCATTATATGCACCGTCTTTAGGCTTCACAAAGTACGTCGTCATGATGTGGCCCTCACCGAGTGAGTCATAAATAGTCATTGAAGTGACATTGTTATAAGTTTTTGGATCGGCGGGATCAAATAAAGCAGGATCCAGAGCTTCAGCTTTAGCATTCAAGTTCATTTGTAAAGTAACATTCTCAGTCTTTACAGGACTACCTGCAGTATCGGGAATTTGTACAGGCTTAGCCGTGGTTAAACTCACAGATGTTGAGTTGCCATCTTTATCTACAGGGAAAGTCTGTAAATAATTACCAGCCGAATCCACCATGTAATTATTAGAATCTACTTTAAAAGCGCCTGCACGGGTGAATGCGTGATCTAATGTTCCTAATTCAGAGGACGTTACAAAGAAACCACCACCTTTGATTGCCAAGTCGAGGGAGTTATTCGTTAGCTGTAAGCTACCTTGATGGAATTGCTGTGCCACTTGACTCGTAGCAACACCACCACCGACAGCAGTTTTAGCATTTGAAAAAATAGAATTAGCGTAAACATCCGCAAATTCAGCACGGGACTCTTTAAAGCCAATGGTGTTCGCATTAGCAATGTTATTCGCCGTAGTGTTTAAATCTTTTTGCGCGGCAGAAATGCCACTCAATGCAATGTTAAACGACATAATTCACCTCTACACTTGACTCAATTCATTTATGAGCGACTTACGCCCAATTCGGATACTGCAAAAATTCTTTTATGCAAACTTAGGTTTCAGACACAGCTAACACATCGGTTAACTTGATGCCCATACCGCCTCTCAAGTTAAGAATCGCGCCAGTACTGGCCGTACCGAGAGAAACGCTGGTCACATGAGCATAGGTCGAGACTGGCAATTCTTGGGATTTCCCATCCACTAAACCACTCGCCTTGATCGTATAGTTACCTGCGGTTACAGGGTTTCCATCTTTATCGAGGCCATCCCAGTTAACATCGACATTGCCCCCCTTACTGCCATCAACTTTAAAGGTGGTCACAACTTGGCCTTTCTCATCCTCAACACGTACAGTAATTTCAGGCATTTTAGCTGGCGTGCTAATCACACCTTTTATTGTTGGGCTTTCAGCTGAAATGTTACCTGTATCAGTTGGGATCAACACCTTGCGACCAACAAGTCCTGATGCCTGTAATGCTTGGCTTGATGTCATAACACCGTTTAAATTAACGATTTCCTTATTCAACTTAGTAATACCATCAACCGTCGAGAATGATGCCATCTGCGCAATCATTTGGTCGTTGTCAACGGGCTTAAAGGGATCTTGCATCGATAGCTGTTGGCTTAATAACGAGAAAAAGTCATCTTGAGTTAACTGCTGGCTTTTCGCTTCCGGTACTATCGAATCTTTTGGCAGACGGATACCGTCAAGAAACGGATTACCCGTTGAGCTGGTTGATGAATTCGTCGTAACGGCATTTGACTGACTCTTATTTTGAGCCGTCTGCGCCGACGCTTGGTTAATTTGATTAATGAGGCTCACAGCTTACCTCCTAAGTAACACATGTTATTTACCCATCCCAAGTGTTTGTTGCAGCATAGACTTAGCTGCTTCAGCGACTTGAACATTCATTTGATATGAGCGCGAAGCAGAAATCATATCTGCCATTTCTTCCATGACATTAACATTCGGTTTATAAATAAAGCCATCCGCATCCGCCATTGGATGATCGGGCGAATATTCTTTCAGTAGTGGTTTATCACTTTCTACAATGCCTTTTACTGCAACGCCTTGAGAAGCTTGTTGCTGACTTTGGGCCTTAGCCATTTCGGCTTCAAAAATGGGATGACGAGAACGATAGGTCTTATCTACACTACTCGAGACGGAATCCGCGTTAGCTATGTTGCTCGCGGTGGTGTTTAGCCTGACCGATTGAGCAGACATTCCCGAGCCAGCAACATCAAATATGCTAAATAAACTCATGATTAATCCCCTCTCAACGCTTTCTTCATGCCACTAAACTTACTATCTAAAAAACCTAGCGACATTTGATATTCAAGTGCATTTTGCATGAATGCCGATTGTTCCTGTTGGATATCAACAGTATTACCATCACCGGTATCGGGTTGATTCGGCACACGGAACTTAACAAATTGCCCAGTCAACTCCGCAAGCCCAAAATGCTTATCTGGCTCTTGCATTTCAAGACTATTTCGCTGCTGTTGGCCTCGAGCGGCCTGCATTGCCGCAGAAAAATCAACATCGCGGGCTTTGTAATGTGGCGTATCTGCGTTAGCGATATTGCTTGAAATAACTTCAGCCCGCTGCGCTCTAATACCGAGAGTGTATTGATGCACACCCAGTGCATTATCAAAATTGATCGCCATAAAATTGCCTCCTCGTGTTCTCACGAAAATAAAGCAATTCATGTGCCAACATCAGGAAAATTTTGAGAATAACAACAAGGATGAGCAAGTGATGGGTAAAAAATTACCGACAATTGTCGGTAATCTTCTTTAGAGCGGCTGAGTTAAGTCTTTTTCTGGTAATAAATGCCAGGGTTACAACGAACCATATCAAACTCGTCCGTTAAACCAGCGATAGATTCTGATGCACCGAGAAATAAAATCCCTTTGGGATTGAGAGCGGCAGCGAATTGCCGCAAAATTTTTGCCTTTGCCTCTGGTGCAAAATAAATCAGCACATTGCGGCAAAAGATAATGTCGAACTTGCCAAGCAGACTATAACTCTCAAGCAAATTATGCGCTCTAAAGTTCACCAACCGCTTCACATTATCCTTTAACTTCATATTGCCAGAAGGTAATGCATCAAAAAACTGACGCTTACGTTCTTCAGATAAACCACGCGCTAATGCCAAACTATCGTACTCGGCATTTTTGCAACGTTCCAACATGGAAGGAGATAAATCCGTTGCTTGAATAGAAGCACTACCAGCCAAGGCACCAGGCTTCTTCTGTTGATACTCAAGAATAGTCATAGCCAATGAGTATGGCTCTTGGCCTGACGAGCAAGCCGCAGACCAAATTTTAAGCGGACGCCCCAGACGACTGTATTCAGGTAGTAGGACATTATTCAACAACTCAAATGGATAACGATCACGGAACCAAAGGGTTTCATTGGTCGTCATAGCATCGATCACTTCAGCTCTGAGCGCACGCTCAGTAGGCTTCATCGAATGCTTAACCACATCAGATAAGGATGGCAGGTTATATTTGCCCATCAAAGGAGCAAGACGACTGCGCACAAGATATTGCTTATTTTCACCCAGTACGATGCCGCTGTGTTGCTCTAAGAACAACCTAAATTGATTATATTCAGCCTCAGCGAGTGATTTATTTGGCACATTCACATCCTAAATCCTATAGCAAGCACCAAAATCAGTGCGAAACCATCATGTTATAAAGTCGAGATTATAGCGTAAAGCGTATCTAGGTACTAACCTACAGCAATTACAAACTTAAATGCTTATTCACAGCAGCGGCCAGTTCGTCAGGATTAAACTTAGCGATAAAGTCATTAGCACCCACTTTTTGAACCATTGCCTGATTGAATACACCACTTAACGAAGTATGCAGTACCACTTTAATATGCTTAAGCTTAGGATCATCTCGGATTTCAGCGGTCAAGGTGTAGCCATCCATTTCAGGCATCTCAATATCAGAGATTATGAGGGGGATCTCATCGGCCACATTATCCATCTCTTTGGCGATCTCTTTAAGCTTGTCTAATGCTTCGCGACCATCTTTTGCGGTATCAATTTGTAAATTCAATGACTCAAGTGAACGAATAATTTGCTTACGCGCCACGGCAGAATCATCAATAACCATAATATGGTAATGCTGAGTTCTGTCGAGGGTCAGTTTTTCATTGGCTTCTTCACTGATAGCCGTTTTAACCGGTGAAATCTCATCTAAGATTTTTTCCACATCGAGAATTTCAACTAATTCACCTTCAATTTCAGTCACAGCTGTCAGATAAGAATAACGACCAGCACCTTGCGGCGGAGGCATAATCGCTTCCCAATTCATGTTGATGATCCGCTCAACAGAACTGACCAAGAAGCCTTGAACACTGCGGTTATATTCAGAAATAATGATGAAACAGTTTTCAGTGCTCGCTAAAGGTTTCCCCCCTGTTGCCGCACTCAAATCAATCACTGAAATGGTTGTTCCACGAATATGAGCAACACCCTTCACATAAGGATTAAGTTTAGGCAAAGTGGTCAGTGGTGGACACTGCAGTACTTCTTTCACCTTAAACACGTTAATCCCAAACCGTTGACGACCGTTTAATTTAAAAAGCAGCAATTCTAAACGGTTTTGTCCAACGAGCTGGGTTCGTTTGTTGACTGAATCAAGAATACTCGACATAACTCTGCCTTGTTGTTCTGTTTATGTTCGGCCCTATAACTCAGTTGAGTATAGGCATATTAATTGCTTACGTCTTATCTATCGATAAACATAGTCGAAACTGAGTCAATCTTCTGACAGTGATGTAAATTATTACAGTGGTCAGCTTCGAACTTAATAAAAGTATAGGTGCATTCTGGCGTTACAAGCTAGTCTCTTCATTATGAAAGTAAATTTAGTCTGTTTTTTTAGTCTTTTCACCCTCTTCATGCCCGCTTTTGCGAGTGCAGAGCCTATTGTCCCCACCGTATCGGCAATCTCAGAATTAGCTAAAGCGCTTATTTCAGAAAAAATATCCGTTCCAGAAAATGCCAAAGTAAATATTTCGCCACAGATGGTTGACGCAAGAATGCTGCCGTCACAATGTTCGTCTCCAATGAAAGTTGAACTGGCTAGCGATAGGGAAATTAGCCGTAATAACACCTTAAAAGTCAGCTGCGATACACAAGACTTAGCTTACCCTTGGCAAATCTATATCTCGGTTCGGGTGGATATCTTATTCCCCGTTGTTGTCTCAACCGAAATCTTAGCACCAGGCGAACTCATCTCTCCTAGTCAAGTAGAAGTCCGTTACATTGAACAAAATAGCTTGAGAGGTGCCGAATTCGATGACCCGAGTAAATTGGCTGGCGTGCGAGTAAAACGACGAGTAGCAAAAGATAATCCCATATTAAGCAACAACTTATGCTTCGTTTGTAAAAATGATTCGGTATCTATCTACGTTCGTTCTGGCTCATTCGAGCTCAAAACAGTAGGCGAAGCCCTACAAGATGGCAATAAAGGTGATCGGATCAGAGTCAAAAATAGCAGTTCAAACAAAGAACTAGATGCTATAGTCACAGGCATTGGCGAAGTTGAAGTAAGAATGTAAAATAATCTAAAGCTTTTTTGTAAGCTGCCGATACCCCAGTTAAGAAATCCCGTACACACGACGCTGGAGCCTAAAATGGCAATTGATATTAGCAAACTCAACACTGCAACGACTGCGCAAGTTCGTTCAGGCGCAACGAAAACGAGCAGCGATCAATCTGCTCAAGTTGCTACAAAATCGACAACACCACAAAGAAGCGACTCAGTGGTCATTACGGCCCAGGCACAACAACTTCAAGGAGCTCAGACTAAAATGGCTAGCCTTCCTGAAGTTGATCAAAAGAAAGTAGCCGAAATCAAACAAGCTATTGCCGAAGGTCGCTATAAAATTGACCCTGAAAAGTTGGCTGCCAATATTGCAAGTTTTGAAGCCGAACTTAATGACTTAAATAAAGAGTAACTATGACTGAAATAGCTAAACTGGTAGATCTACAACACGCCCATTTGGCTGTTCTTAAGCAAATCATACTCAAGGAAAAAGGCGCTTTGGTTGACCAAAACGCCGATTTACTGCTTTCCCTTGCTAACGAAAAATCGCAATGTCTGAAAGAACTAAAGACTAATGATGATATTCTGGCAAACCACAGTGATAAATCGCGACTCACTCAGCAAGTCGAACTCGTGCATAAAATGGCCGAGATCAAAGACGCATTGACTGAATGCAAAGAATTAAACGAACAAAATGCCAGTTTAATTGAGATTAATTTAGCGAGTTTAAATCGCTTTGCTCAAGCTTTACAAGCCAGCAGAAACGCCTCCAGCCTCACCTATAACGATAAAGGCAAGACCTCGACTATCTCAAGTTTAGGCAATGATTTAAAGGCCTAACAAGCGCATCACTCCCACTTAGCATTCCCTTTTCTAAGCTCTGATTAGATATTAATGTCTTGTACAAAAAGAAAAGCCGCGTAAATACGCGGCTCAATACATGCTGTTGAACATACTCTCAAAAACGCTAGAAATACGTCACTTCCTTCACTCGTTGTGGACGGTTCTGTTGTTGATAAAGCGCCCAAACCTGTGAAAAATCAAGTTCTAACTCAGTGACATAATGCTCGCCTGCTGGATAACTCTTAACGACTCGTGCGCCGCGGATCACGCCAGAAACTGACGCTTTGACATTATCGTCCGTCAACATCCAATCACTGACACTGCTGTTTGCCGTTATTTTCTGCCCATAAACTTGTTCCGCTAATTCACGATAAGCCACAATTTTTGATGCCTGCATAGCCATCAACACTCTTTGTGATTGCTCTTTAGCCGGTTGAGTCGCTAACGGCGCATATCCTATAGCCGTTAACTTAGGAAAACTCGGTGGCGGCACATCTTCCCATTGCACATATCTATCTTTAGCAGCGCAGCCAGTTAGCATTAGCCCCGTGATAAGTAATAAAAGGTAGTGTTTCATTTTCCATCTCCTAAGACACGCACTTCATTCATGCCTGGACTCGCCTGACGATATAAGATGCCATTTTGTGACACAATTTGCTCCGAAGGCTGCATGTAGTTTGCCAACTCTTTTTGAGTCACAAAAGTTTGAGATGCCGATACCACGCGATTGTTACTAATGTTCACAATCCGAGTATTGATCGCCATACCATTGGTTACTACGCTCATAGTCGAAACGACAAGATGCTCAACAGGAAGATCTTTCGACAATTTTTGCCAATCTCGCGTCAAAATAAAATCCCCGTCAGATGTGACTCTCAAGCCATCAGCTAAGTTTAAATCCACCACATTAAACTGAAAGCTATGGAGCGACGTCATTAATCCTTGCTGTAACTGTTGCGCTAACGCATTAGTGCCATTCAAATCGCCCACTAATACTGGTGTTGCAACTACGATAGGTTGATCAGAACGCAAAGCATCATTTTGCTTAACAAGCTCAGTCACTATTCGCTGTGCTAAATGGTTAATCACTGCCGTTGGCGGCAACCCATTGCCATCCACTAAACTCGGTTTGGGCGGCGTAACCGGTTTAGCTACACATCCACCTAACATTATCAATGTTAAGGGAATAATCACACGCTTTAGCATTGGATTTACCTCATCTATGGGTGCATTGGCAGTCAAGTGACTCACTTTCTAAGCTTCAAATTTTTAATGAGTAACAAAAACCAGCAATCTTTGGACCAATATTAACCTCAGTCCGACAATATTCTTCTATTACGCAGTATATCGACTGTAACAATGGAAACTTTATCAAAAGTTCTCATACTCAGGCACGAAATTTGCTTTATTGACATATTAGATTAAGAGTCAGAAAACTGGCTCGATTGGTAATATCGCCATTAGCTTAGCGATAAGGATTGAATTGATGCACATACCAGGTTCAGCTTCGCTCATCATTTTGAGCCTTTTACTACTTTCTTTGCCCACCAGAGCCGAATGGATAGAAGCCAGCGGAGAAGCAACTATTATCAATGGTAATACAGCTCAAGCAAGGGAAGAAGCAATTAATCAAGCAGTTAGCTATGCGACATTAAGCACAGGTATTCAAATCTCCAGTGAGCAACAAACCTCTAATGGTAACCTCACACAAAATAACTTTGCGATAAATCGCAACGCCCAAGCCATAAACATTCAACTCGTTAATGAACAAATTCAGGGAAATAAAATATATGTATCCCTACGCCTCGATCTAAATGATGATCCAACACAACAGTGTCCTAATGGCCAATTAAAGGCCGCTATTTTAATACCTCAAACACAAATAAAAGATCGTTCTCAGCTTAGATATGGACAACTTTCAGGCTTTGAAGAGGTCATTTCAGAGGCGTTAGGGAACACTATAGAAGATTACTCTTCAACTGGCTTTAGTCACATCCATGCTAACGAGCGACTCGATATTGAACAAGACCTAGTGGATATTCGCGGTTATCGACTCCCAAGCTGGCTCAGTGAAATTACCGACAGCCAATATATTCTTCAACCGCAGATCATTGATATATCGATAGAGCCTGTACAACCCACCTTCTTAGGATTTTGGGATGAAGCTCCGCTAAGGCAATTTCAATTCAAACTCAGCCTCTATCATGGAATCAGTGGCGAAGAGGTCTGGAGCAAAAGCTACAGCACATCGGCCCCATGGGAATTTGAAGAACAGGCTATCATTGCTCCCAACAGTAATAGATTCTGGCGTTCCTCCTATGGAAAAAGTATTACTCAATTAATATTGCAAGCTACCCGAGATTTAGACAGCACACTTAATTGCAGGCCATTACTTGGCCAAGTCGTTAGCCGACAAGCAGACAGGATTATATTAAATCTAGGCCGTAAACATGGCATTCGTGTCGGTGATAAATTCCAAGTAATATTACAACAAAACTTACCCGATAGACTCAATGAAATGCGCGCCGTCGCGACCAAAAGTCGTGCAACGGTAAAAATTGAGCAAGTAAGCGAAGAAAGCGCCACCGCAGTACTTGTAGACCAAAATGCAGCCTACAATGTACAGATAAACGACATAGCGCTCAAGATTTAAGCAACTAAATCATAAGCCTTTTAATCAAAGATAAAACCAGTATAATCACTGTCGTCTCTTCATAGCTCAACAGGATAGAGCAGCCGCCTCCTAAGCGGCCGATCGGGGTTCGAGTCCCTGTGGAGAGACCATAAGTCACTTTTTATATATTAAATTCAATAATTTACGAAAAACCAAAAATCCTGTGCCGCCTATGTGCCGCCATAGGAATGACGTTTTTTAGAATTTTTTTTCGTAACATTTTCAAAAATCCTCGTTTTGCCCTGTTCATCTCAGTTATGGACAATTAACCCTATTTCTAATACTTTCCCTATGAGTTAACGAACAGGGAAAACAGCTTTATGACGGAAACTTCATCGCAAGAAAAGTTCACTCAAACACTCGAAGGGATCATTGAGCAATATTCAATTCCCGAACCACCCGAATTTTTGAAAGTCCTCACCGCTCTCCCAAACTCTCCAGATAAAGACAAAATGTTCGAAGATATGCATGAAGTATTTCGTGCCATAACTTCCCCCTCTGAACTATCCAGCAAACTCCCCAAAGGCACAACTGAAGCTACTGTCGCAAAAGAGCTGGCAAAAATTCCAGACAGTCAGAAAATCCTTAGGGTCTGTTGATCTTTGCTGTACAAATGTTGTTCAGCAATACATCGGCAGCCACATTAACATAAACGCCAGTGACACCATACTGGCGTAATTTCTTGCTAGCTTGTCATATCTTGTTGATATTGCTCGATAGTGCTTAATTCTTCCAAAAGCATTCTCCACTAAATGTCGATACCGATATAAGCACCAATCGACTCTTTCTTGAGGTGTATTCYTATAGCGGCGCCTTGGAATAACAGATTTCCCGCCTTTATTGGCGATAAGTTCACGAAAAGCATCGCTGTCATAACCTTTATCTGCAATGACGGTATCAACCTGCTTCAGGTGCTCAATTAAGCTGGGGGCGTGTGTAATATCGTGTTTTTGGCCTTCTGATAATTCGAAATAAATCGGTAATCCTCCGCTGTCGACGGCTAAGTGAATTTTGGTTGAATTACCGCCTCGACTTTTACCAATACTCTCATTACTTAGCG
>NZ_JAKKSG010000038.1:0-16104 GCF_025653545.1 Shewanella sp. SW1
ACCAGTGATCATGTTTTTAACATAGTCAGCGTGGCCTGGGCAGTCTACGTGTGCGTAGTGACGTGAAGGCGTGTCATATTCGATGTGAGAGGTATTGATCGTAATACCGCGCTCACGCTCTTCAGGAGCGTTATCGATTTGAGAGAAGTCTTTAGCTTCGCCACCGTAGGTCTTAGCCAGTACGTGAGAGATAGCTGCAGTCAGTGTGGTTTTACCATGGTCAACGTGACCAATGGTGCCCACGTTTACGTGAGGCTTAATACGTTCAAATTTAGCTTTTGCCACGATATATTCCTTTCTTTTCAGAATAGTCCAGTCAGTGCTGGACCATAATAACATTTATGTCGTAACTGGATATTAGCTACGAGATTCAATAATCGCTTTTGCAATGTTTTGCGGTGCATCAGAGTACTTCAAGAACTCCATAGAGTATGAAGCGCGACCCTGTGTAGCAGAGCGCAAATCAGTTGCATAACCAAACATTTCAGAAAGAGGCACTACAGCATGGACTATTTTGATGCCACCAAAGCCATCATCCATCCCTTCAATTAAGCCACGACGACGGTTCAAATCACCAACGACGTCACCCATATAATTTTCAGGGGTAGTTACTTCTACTTTCATGCAAGGTTCGAGCAACGCCGGATTCGCTTCAAGCGCACCCTTTTTGAAGCCCATAGAACCTGCAATTTTGAACGCCATCTCGTTCGAGTCCACATCATGATATGAACCATCGAACAGAGTGACCTTCACGTCCAACACAGGGAAGCCAGCGAGAACGCCATTCTTCATCTGTTCTTGGATACCTTTATCAACCGCAGGAATGAATTCACGAGGAATCACACCTCCCACAACAGCATTGACAAATTCGTAACCAGCGCCTTCTTCATTAGGCTCTAGTTTTAACCAAACGTGACCGAATTGTCCACGACCACCTGATTGGCGTACAAATTTACCTTCAGCTTCTACTGAAGCTCGGATAGTTTCGCGGTAGGCCACTTGTGGCTTACCTACGTTACATTCAACACCGAATTCGCGACGCATACGGTCTACGATGATGTCTAAGTGTAACTCACCCATACCCGAAATCAGAGTTTGTGATGATTCTTCGTCAGTTTCAACTCGGAATGATGGATCTTCCGCTGCAAGTTTTTGCAACGCGATACCCATTTTGTCCTGATCGGCTTTTGACTTAGGCTCAACGGCAATGGTAATTACTGGCTCTGGGAACTCCATACGTTCCAAGATCACTCTATGATCGTTATCACAAAGCGTATCACCCGTAGTCACTTCTTTTAGACCAATCGCCGCTGCGATATCACCAGCACGGACTTCTTTCAGTTCAGTGCGATCGTTTGCATGCATTTGCACCATACGACCTACGCGTTCACGCTTCTGTTTGACAGAGTTGTAAACGCCCGAACCTGATTCGAGTACGCCTGAGTACACGCGAATAAAGGTCAAAGTTCCTACGAATGGATCTGTAGCAATCTTAAATGCCAATGCAGCAAAAGGCGCATTGTCATCTGATGGGCGTTCTACTTCTTGGTCGTTCTCATCGATGCCCTTAATTGGAGGCACATCAATTGGCGCTGGCAAGAATTCAATAACCGCATCAAGTACCGCTTGAACGCCTTTGTTCTTAAATGCAGAACCACAAGTCGCTAAAACGATTTCATTATTTATAGTACGCTGACGTAGCGCCTTTTTAATTTCGTCTTCTGATAGCGTGCCTTCTTCAAGGTACTTATCCATCAGTTCATCCGAAGATTCGGCTGCTACTTCAACCAGATACTCATGCATTTCAGCCGCTTTAGCTGCTAACTCTGCAGGGATCTCCTCATAAGTGAAAGTCATACCCTGGTCTGATTCATTCCAGTTAATTGCTTTCATCTTGATTAAGTCGATCACGCCTTTGAAGTTTTCTTCTGCACCGATATTCAATTGAATAGGCACACAAGTGGCTCCAAGACGAGTTCTAATTTGCTTCACTACACGTTCAAAGTCTGCACCTGCACGGTCCATCTTGTTGATAAATACCAAACGTGGAACGCGGTATTTATCAGCTTGACGCCACACTGTTTCTGACTGAGGTTCAACACCAGATGAACCACAGAAAACGACAACAGCGCCGTCGAGTACGCGCAGAGACCGTTCAACTTCAATAGTAAAGTCAACGTGACCAGGGGTATCGATGATATTGATGCGGTGTTCAGTGAATTGAGCATCCATACCACGCCAGAATGTGGTTACCGCAGCAGAGGTGATAGTGATACCACGCTCTTGCTCTTGAACCATCCAGTCTGTGGTAGCGGCGCCGTCATGCACCTCACCGATTTTATGAGACAAACCGGTATAGAACAGAACACGTTCTGTTGTGGTGGTTTTACCTGCGTCAACATGAGCACAAATACCGATATTACGATAACGCTCAATTGGGGTTGTACGAGCCACGATTATACCCTCTCCACCAAGACCTAAGTCTTGGCAATATCAACAACTATGGTGTGGGCCTAAGCCCACACCATCATATTACCAACGGTAATGAGCAAAGGCTTTGTTAGCTTCAGCCATGCGATGCACGTCTTCACGCTTCTTAACAGCAGTACCTTTGTTTTCAGACGCATCCAGCATTTCACCTGCCAGACGTAAAGCCATAGATTTTTCACCACGCTTACGAGCAGCTTCAACTAACCAGCGCATCGCCAGTGCGTTACGACGCACAGGACGAACTTCACATGGTACCTGGTACGTAGAACCACCAACGCGACGAGATTTAACTTCGACTGATGGGCGAACGTTGTCCAGGGCTGCTTCAAGGATAACTAAATGGTTTTCGCTTTTCTTTTCAGCGACAACATCTAGTGCCTTGTAAATAATTTTTTCTGCAGTCGACTTTTTGCCGTCTTGCATAATGACGTTGATGAACTTAGCCAGCAACTCACTGTGAAACTTTGGATCTGGTAGGATTTTACGTTGTCCTACAACGCGACGTCTTGGCATAACAATTCTCCGTATGCTTCAGGGATTTCCAAAACTGGAATTCTCAAAATAAAACTAGCTTGGCCTTACTTAACGGATAAGTTAAGACTTAGGACGCTTAGCACCGTATTTAGAACGGCTTTGGCGACGTGAAGTCACGCCTGCACAGTCTAATGCGCCACGAATAGTGTGATAACGCACACCTGGTAAGTCTTTAACACGACCACCACGGATTAAGATCACACTATGTTCCTGCAGGTTGTGGCCTTCACCGCCGATGTACGAAGTAACTTCGAAACCGTTAGTTAGACGCACACGAGCTACTTTACGTAGTGCAGAGTTAGGTTTTTTAGGGGTAGTAGTGTACACACGTGTACAAACACCACGTTTTTGCGGGCACGCATTCAACGCAGGCACGTTAGTCTTGTCGACTTTTGGCGCGCGTGGCTTACGTACCAACTGGTTTACAGTTGCCATGTATAGCTCCGAGTCAGTTGAATCAAACTCAACGATAAGGTGTGAAAAATCTATATCCCACAATGGTGGGACGCGGAATTTTAGAAAGGTAATGCCTGACTGTCAAGAAATAGCCAACTTTTGCGGCATATTACAAGAAAAAAGGCGCCATAGGCGCCTTTTTATAACAAACTTATTACTTAATCTTGGCTACCAGCCAAGTTTAAGAGATCGGCCAAGTTCTGTTCGGCTTCACTTGCAGTGATCTTGTTCACTACTACAGGTTCGTTTTTCTTCGCACGCGCTTCATTACGAGTCTTGTGATAAGCGTAACCAGTACCGGCTGGGATCAGTCGGCCAACGATAACGTTTTCTTTCAGACCACGTAATTGATCGCTCTTACCACCGACGGCGGCTTCGGTCAGTACGCGCGTAGTTTCTTGGAACGATGCTGCTGAGATAAAGGATTCTGTTGCCAGAGATGCTTTAGTAATACCCAGTAGTTCACGTTCAAAGGTCGCAGGCACTTTACCTTGGGCGATCAGTTCGCGGTTAGCAATCTTCACGCGTGACACTTCAGCTTGTTCCCCTTCGAGGAAGTCAGTGTCACCGGCAGAAGTGATAAGACACTTACGCAGCATCTGACGGATGATCACTTCGATATGCTTATCGTTGATCTTCACGCCTTGCAGACGGTAAACGTCCTGTACTTCGTTCACAATGTAGTTTGCTACGTTGTGGATACCACGAAGACGCAGAATGTCGTGTGCCGCTTCTGGACCGTCAGCGATAACTTCACCACGTTCGACTTTTTCACCTTCGAACACGTTTAAGTTACGCCACTTAGGGATCATCTCTTCATAATGATCGCCGCCATCAGCAGGTGTAATCACCAAGCGACGCTTACCTTTGGTCTCTTTACCAAACGAGATGGTACCAGAGATTTCTGCCAGAATAGCAGGCTCTTTTGGCTTACGCGCTTCGAACAAGTCAGCAACGCGTGGCAGACCACCGGTGATGTCGCGAGTTTTAGACGATTCCTGAGGAATACGAGCTAATGCGTCACCCACGTTGATTTGCGCGTTATCTTCTAAGTTAACGATCGCACTACCTGGTAAGAAGTATTGTGCTGGTACTTCAGTACCTGGGATCATCAAGTCAGCACCATTAGCGCCAAGCAGACGGATCATTGGGCGCATTTCTTTACCCGCAGTACCACGCTGACCAACGTCAAGGATCACGATTGATGACAGACCCGTTAGTTCGTCTGTTTGACGTGTCATAGTGACACCGTCAATCATGTCTACGAACTTGATACTACCCGCCACTTCAGAAATGATTGGGTGAGTATGTGGATCCCAGTTAGCGATAACATCGCCCGCTTCAACAGCCGCTTCTTCTAGTTTCTCGAGCACAGTACCGTATGGCACTTTATAACGCTCTTTCTCACGACCCAGCTCGTCAATAACAGCCAGTTCAGAAGAACGAGAAACGATAACCAGTTTGCCGTCACTGTTAGTAACATGCTTAGCATTATGCAGTTTCAATGAACCCGAGTTTTTCACTTGGACATTGTTTTCTGCAGACGCTCTAGATGCCGCACCACCGATGTGGAAAGTACGCATCGTTAACTGTGTACCTGGTTCACCGATAGATTGTGCTGCCACAACACCGATGGCTTCACCGTGGTTAATAATATGACCACGAGCCAAGTCACGACCGTAACAAGCTGCACACACACCGAAATCGGTATCACAAGAAATAACAGAACGTACAATCACTTCGTCGATTGAATGCTCTTCTAACTTGTCACACCATGCTTCGTCGAGTAGCGTGTTACGTGGTGCTAATACGTCTTCAGTGCCTGGATAGAACACATCAATCGCAACCACACGACCCAGTACGCGTTCACGTAACGGCTCAACCACATCACCACCTTCAATCAGCGGTTTCATGGTTAGACCTTCGTGAGTACCACAATCGTCTTCGATAACCACTAAATCTTGTGCAACGTCTACAAGACGACGAGTCAGGTAACCCGAGTTCGCTGTCTTCAATGCCGTATCGGCTAGACCTTTACGCGCACCGTGAGTAGAAATAAAGTACTGGAGTACGTTTAGACCTTCACGGAAGTTAGCGGTAATTGGCGTTTCGATGATTGAGCCGTCTGGCTTAGCCATCAGACCACGCATACCCGCCAACTGACGGATCTGTGCGGCACTACCACGAGCGCCTGAGTCAGCCATCATATAGATGCTGTTAAACGAGGCTTGTTTCTCTTCAACACCATCACGGTTAATCACTGTCTCAGTTGACAGGTTTTCCATCATAGCTTTAGAAACTTTTTCGTTGGCACTAGCCCAGATATCGATAACTTTGTTGTAACGCTCACCGGCTGTGACTAGACCAGATTGGAACTGCTCTTGAATTTCAAGAACTTCCGCTTCTGCATCAGCAACTAAGGTGTATTTCTCGTCTGGAATAACCATGTCATCGATACCGACAGAGGCACCAGAGATGGTTGCAAAACGGAAACCGGTATACATCAATTGGTCAGCGAAGATAACAGTATCTTTCAGACCCAGTTGACGATAACAGGTGTTCAACAGTTTAGAGATCTGCTTTTTGCCCATGTTCTGGTTAACCAGATCAAATGACAAACCTGCTGGCAGAATAAGTGACAGCAGAGCACGACCCACAGTCGTATCAACGATACGGCGTTGTTCAGTGCGCTCACCATCGTCACCAATAATGGTTTCAGTGATACGAACTTTAACGCGGGCATGCAGTTCAGCAGCGCCAGTTGCGTAAGCTTTTTCAACTTCAGCAACAGACATAAATGCCATACCTTCACCACGGCCGTTAATACGCTCACGGCTGGTGTAGTACAGACCCAATACCACGTCTTGAGACGGGGTGATAACAGGCTCGCCGTTCGCGGGTGACAGGATGTTGTTGGTAGACATCATCAGGGCACGGGCTTCAAGCTGCGCTTCCAGTGTTAACGGTACGTGTACCGCCATTTGGTCACCGTCGAAGTCGGCGTTGTATGCCGCACAAACGAGTGGGTGTAACTGGATGGCTTTACCTTCAATCAGTACTGGTTCGAACGCTTGAATACCTAATCTGTGCAGTGTTGGTGCACGGTTAAGCATTACTGGATGTTCGCGGATCACTTCATCCAGAACGTCCCATACTTCCGCCACTTCACGCTCAACCATCTTCTTAGCTGCTTTGATGGTAGTAGCTAAGCCACGACCTTCTAGCTTGCCATAGATGAATGGCTTGAACAGCTCCAGTGCCATCTTCTTAGGAAGACCACATTGGTGCAGACGTAAAGTAGGACCTACAGTAATTACCGAACGACCAGAATAGTCGACGCGCTTACCCAATAAGTTCTGACGGAAACGACCTTGCTTACCTTTGATCATATCGGCCAAAGATTTCAGAGGACGCTTGTTAGAACCGGTAATAGCACGACCACGACGACCGTTATCTAATAGCGCATCAACAGACTCTTGTAACATACGCTTTTCGTTGCGTACGATAATGTCCGGCGCAGCTAAATCTAACAGACGCTTCAAACGGTTGTTACGGTTGATCACGCGGCGATACAGGTCGTTAAGATCTGAAGTCGCGAAGCGGCCGCCATCGAGCGGAACCAACGGACGTAAGTCAGGTGGTAACACAGGCAGTACTTTTAAGATCATCCACTCAGGCTTGTTGCCTGAAGTGTAGAATGCTTCCATCAACTTAAGACGTTTAGTCACTTTCTTGCGACGAGTCTCAGAGTTGATTGAAGGCAATTCTTCACGCATTTGTTCGATTTCTTTCGCTAAATCGATAGCACGTAACAGTTCAAGCACTGCTTCGGCACCCATTTTAGCTTCGAACTCATCACCGTATTCTTCTAATGCATCCAGATAAGTTTCTTCTGTCAGCATTTGGCCACGTTCAAGGCTGGTCATGCCAGGCTCGATCACGACAAATGATTCAAAATACAGTACGCGTTCGATATCACGCAGCGTCATATCCAGCATTAAGCCAATACGTGACGGCAGTGATTTTAAGAACCAAATGTGCGCAACTGGGCTAGCCAGTTCGATGTGACCCATACGCTCACGACGTACTTTAGTTTGGGTTACTTCAACGCCACACTTTTCACAAATAACACCACGGTGCTTCAAACGTTTGTACTTACCGCACAAACATTCGTAATCTTTGACTGGGCCAAAGATACGCGCACAGAACAGACCTTCACGCTCAGGCTTGAAGGTACGGTAGTTGATGGTTTCTGGCTTCTTAACTTCACCAAAAGACCAAGAACGGATCAGATCAGGCGATGCCAGACCAATTTTGATGCCGTTAAATTCTTCAGTCTTGCTTTGCTGTTTCAGAAACTTTAATAAGTCTTTCACGTTTCTCTCCTGAAGGAGTTAAACCGGGTGCTCCGCTTGCACGGAGCACCATTCTGTTTGCCAAACGCGGCTAAAGGCCTGCGCTTATGCCTGATCCAACTCGATATTAATACCGAGTGAACGGATCTCCTTCAGTAACACGTTGAAGGACTCTGGCATGCCAGGTTGCATCTGATGGTTACCGTCGACGATGTTCTTATACATCTGAGTACGACCGTTAACGTCATCCGATTTAACAGTGAGCATTTCTTGAAGCGTATAAGCGGCACCGTATGCTTCTAGTGCCCACACTTCCATCTCACCGAAACGCTGACCACCGAACTGAGCTTTACCGCCCAGTGGTTGTTGAGTCACTAAGCTGTACGAACCGGTAGAACGGGCGTGCATCTTGTCATCAACTAAGTGGTTCAGTTTGAGCATGTACATGTAACCTACCGTTACTTGACGCTCAAATTCGTTACCGGTACGACCATCAAACAACTTCAACTGACCAGAGGTTGGCAAACCTGCAAGTTCAAGCATCTGCTTGATCTCTTTCTCTTTAGCACCGTCGAATGCAGGAGTTGCAATCGGGATACCGCCTTTCAGGTTAGTCGCAAGACGTAATACTTCATCATCAGTGAATGAATCGATATCGACGCGCTGCTGCACTTCGTCACCTAATTCATAAACTTGCTTGATGTAACCACGAACTTCAGCCAGCTCACGCTGTTCTTCAAGCATCGCAGTGATCTTGTTACCAATGCCTTTGGCAGCGGCGCCCATATGGACTTCAAGTACCTGACCAATGTTCATACGTGATGGAACACCTAGCGGGTTCAATACGATGTCTACTGGGTTACCTTGTTCGTCATATGGCATGTCTTCGATTGGGCAAATCTTAGAGATAACACCCTTGTTACCGTGACGACCCGCCATCTTGTCACCAGGTTGGATAGTACGCTTAACCGCTAAGTAAACCTTAACGATTTTGAGTACGCCTGGCGCCAAGTCATCACCTTGGGTGATCTTGCGACGTTTGATTTCAAACTTCTTATCGAAGTCAGCTTTCAGCTCTTCATGCTGTTCAGCTAATTGCTCAAGTTCAGTTTGTTTTGCTTCATCATCAATGACTTGAACCAATACATCTTTACGTGGCAACGCAGCAATTTGCGCTTCAGTGAAACCAGCACCGATTAACAAGTTACGCGCACGGCTCAATACACCTTCTTCAAGGATCTTGAACTCTTCGCCTAAGTCTTTACGAGCTTGGGCAATGTGCATCTCTTCGATTTCAACTGCACGCTTGTCTTTTTCAACGCCGTCACGGGTAAATACCTGTACGTCAATGATAGTGCCCTTAACAGAGTTAGGAACACGCAGTGAACTGTCTTTAACGTCAGACGCTTTCTCACCGAAGATAGCACGGAGTAACTTCTCTTCTGGCGTTAGCTGTGTTTCGCCTTTTGGCGTCACTTTACCAACCAGAATATCGCCACCCTTCACTTCTGCACCAATGTAAACGATACCTGACTCGTCGAGTTTCGACAGAGCAGATTCACCTACGTTTGGAATATCAGCCGTAATTTCTTCGCTACCCAGTTTGGTATCACGAGCAATACAAGACAGCTCCTGAATGTGGATAGTGGTGAAACGGTCTTCTTGCGCTACACGCTCAGAAATTAAGATCGAGTCTTCGAAGTTGTAACCGTTCCAAGGCATGAATGCGATACGCATGTTCTGGCCAAGGGCTAAGTCACCTAAGTCAGTAGACGGACCGTCTGCTAACACGTCACCACGAACGACTGGCTCACCAACAGCACAACAAGGGCGTTGGTTAATACAAGTGTTTTGGTTAGAACGGGTGTATTTAGTCAGGTTATAAATGTCGATACCGGCTTCGCCTGGACGCAGCTCATCTTCATTTACTTTAACAACGATGCGGCTCGCATCAACGTAGTCGACAAAACCACCACGTTTAGCAACAACCACAACACCAGAGTCAACAGCCAAAGTACGCTCAATACCAGTACCAACTAGCGGCTTTTCAGAGCGCAGTGTGGGTACGGCTTGACGTTGCATGTTCGCACCCATCAAGGCACGGTTAGCATCGTCGTGTTCTAAGAACGGGATCAGTGACGCAGCAACAGAAATAATCTGTTGTGGCGAAACATCCATATACTGGATGTCAGCAGCGCGCATAAAGGTCGATTCACCTTTATGACGACAAGCAATTTGCTCTTCTGCCATACGACCGCTAGCGTCAACTTCGATGTTCGCCTGTGCAATCACATAACGACCTTCTTCGATTGCTGACAAGTATTCCACTTCGTCAGTAATCACGCCGTCGATAACCTTGCGGTATGGCGTTTCTAGGAAGCCGTAAGAGTTAGTACGGGCAAAACTTGCTAATGAGTTGATTAGACCAATGTTTGGACCTTCAGGGGTCTCAATTGGACATAAACGACCATAATGCGTTGGATGTACGTCACGGACTTCGAAGCCTGCACGTTCACGAGTCAAACCACCAGGGCCAAGTGCAGAAATACGACGCTTATGCGTTACTTCTGACAGCGGGTTGTTTTGGTCCATGAATTGTGACAGCTGAGAAGAACCGAAGAACTCTTTCACTGCAGCAGAAATTGGCTTAGCGTTGATCAAGTCTTGTGGCATCAGCTCATTCAGATCGCCTAAAGACAGACGTTCACGCACGGCGCGCTCAACACGGACTAAACCAACACGGAATTGGTTTTCAGCCATTTCACCGACGCTACGAATACGACGGTTACCTAAGTGATCGATGTCATCGACTTCGTCGAAACCGTTACGGATATGAATGATGTTCTTCATTACCGCGACGATGTCTTCTTTAGACAATACACCGCTACCTTCGTCATCAGGAATGCTGAGACGACGGTTGAACTTCATACGACCTACTTTAGACAGGTCATAACGCTCTTCACTGAAGAACAAGTTCTGGAATAGTGCTTCGGCAGCATCTTTGGTTGGTGGCTCGCCAGGACGCATCATACGATAGATCTCAACCAGCGCTTCTAAGCGGTTAGTGGTTGAATCGATACGCAGCGTATCTGAAATATAAGCACCATGATCTAACTCGTTGATATACAACGTGCTGATATCTTTAATACCGGCCAATGATAGTTTAGCCAGATCTTCTAAGCTAATTTCACTGTTGGCAGAGACTAAAACTTCACCTGTGTCCGGATCGATATAATCTTGAGCAGCATATTTGCCCACGATATATTCAACTGGCACTTCAAGCTCAGTGGTATTAGTCTTTTCTAACTGACGAATGTGACGCGCAGTAATACGACGTCCCGCTTCAACCAGTACAGAACCTTCAGCATCCTTAATGTCATAGCTGGCAGTTTCGCCACGCAGACGTTCAGGCACCAAAGACATGACCAGAGTATCTTTCTTGATCTTGAACTCAACGCGTTCGAAGAACAGATCGAGGATCTCTTGAGTAGAATATTCTAATGCACGTAACATGATGGTCGCAGGCAGTTTGCGGCGACGGTCAATACGCACAAATAGTGCATCTTTAGGATCGAATTCAAAGTCAAGCCATGAACCACGGTAAGGAATAATACGTGCGTTATACAGCACCTTACCTGATGAGTGGGTTTTACCACGGTCATGATCAAAGAACACGCCTGGAGAACGGTGTAATTGAGATACGATTACACGCTCAGTACCGTTGATAACAAAAGTACCGTTATCCGTCATCAATGGGATATCACCCATGTAGACTTCTTGTTCTTTAATATCTTTTACTGTGCCCGCCGCTGCTTCACGGTCATACAACACCATGCGTAATTTAACGCGTAGTGGAGCTGAATACGTAACACCACGGATCTGACACTCTTTCACATCAAAAACAGGCTCGCCAAGCTTATAGCTGACGTATTGCAGTTCTGAGTTACCAGAAAAGCTCTTGATGGGAAAAACGCTACGGAAGGCGGCTTCTAAACCGCGCTCACCGGTAGGATCTTGATCGGTGAACTTCTTAAAAGAGTCTAGCTGGATAGACAATAAATAAGGGATATCCAAAACTTTTGGACGCTTACCAAAGTCTTTGCGAATACGCTTCTTTTCAGAATAGGAGTAAACCATGGGTTTCCTCTGCTTACGAGATGTGACCAAGACTGAATAAATAACTTAAGTTATTAAAATTCAGCACGTTTGCCCATCACCGTTGATGGCAAGAACCTAACCAGTAATCTCTGCTAGGGACTGCAAAATTTGGCGACAAACGGTGAAAAAAAATCGCCAGCGCATATAGCGCAAAAAAGGCCGACGGTTAAAAAACCGCCAGCCTCCACCCAAGTGGCTTGGGTGAGCAAGCTAAATAATAGCTTACTTAATTTCTACAGAAGCACCAGCTTCAGTAAGTTCTTTCTTCAGAGCTTCAGCTTCTTCTTTAGAAACGCCTTCTTTAACTGCTACTGGAGCAGCTTCAGACATAGCTTTAGCTTCTTTCAGGCCTAAACCAGTTGCGCCACGGATGGCTTTAATAACTGCAACTTTGTTGTCGCCGTGAGCAGTCAGAACTACGTTGAATTCTGTTTGTTCTTCAACAACAACTGCTTCTGCACCGCCAGAAACAACAGCAGCAGCGGCAGAAACGCCGAACTTCTCTTCCATAGCTTCGATCAGTTCAACAACTTCCATTACAGACATAGCTGCAAAGGCTTCTAAGATTTGGTCTTTAGTGATAGACATAACAAATGTTTCCTATTGTTCTGAATTCAATTTTATTAAGCAGCCAGCTTGAAATTAAGCGGCTTCTTGTTTTTGATCGCGCAGGGCGGCCAGTGTACGAACGAACTTGCCAGCAGATGCTTCTTTCATAGTCATCATTAACTGAGCTAGTGCTTCTTCGTATGTTGGCAGTTTCGCCAAACGATCAATTTCAGCTGCAGGGATGAAATTCCCTTCAAAGGCTGCGCCTTTAACTTCGAAGTTAGCTTGTTCTTTAGCAAAGTCTTTTAACAGACGTGCTGCAGCACCTGGGTGCTCTAAAGAAAAAGCAATCAAAGTTGGGCCAGTGAACGTTTCTGCTAGGCACTCAAAAGCAGTACCTTCAACAGCACGACGAGCTAGCGTGTTACGTACTACACGTACATATACACCAGCTTCGCGAGCTTTTTTACGCAGACCGGTCATAGCACCTACAGTCACACCGCGAGAATCAGCGGCAACTGCAGATAGCGCACCTTTGGCAGCTTCGTTGACTTCAGCAACAATCGCTTTTTTGTCTTCGAGTCTTAATGCCATTGGCTTTACTCCTGGATTCTACCTAGGGTATTCCCTAGTATTTACCATACTAAATACTTATGTATTTAGTGACTTACGGTGCAGATTATCCAGTAAAAAATTTTAGCTGGGGCCTGACACCGTCTACGCAGGAAATTAAGTTATTTTTACAAAAAACACCTGCGGTCTTGGACGGAAACCTGAGTTAAACTCCGCCTAAACGAGAGATAAAACAGGCTTCAACCCACAAAGTGCGCGCATTATAGACTAATGCACCCGCTTTGTAAAATTATAGAGTTGTTTCAAGCGTAGCTTGATCAACTGCAACACCTGCACCCATAGTGGTAGAGATGCTGATCTTTTTCACGAAAATGCCTTTAGCAACTGCAGGCTTAGCCTTTTTCAGTGCTGACACTAACGCTTCCAAGTTTTCTTTCAATTGAACTGGTGTGAAATCCACTTTACCGATAGTAGTGTGGATAATACCGTTCTTGTCGTTACGGTAACGAACTTGACCCGCTTTGGCGTTCTTAACAGCTTCAGCAACGTTTGGCGTTACTGTACCTGTTTTAGGGTTAGGCATTAAACCACGTGGGCCTAAGATTTGACCTAACATACCAACAACGCGCATTGCATCTGGAGATGCGATAACTACGTCAAAGTTCATTTCACCGGCTTTGATTTTCTCAGCCAGATCATCCATACCAACTAGCTCAGCGCCAGCAGCTTTAGCAGCTTCAGCATTTGCACCTTGTGTAAATACTGCAACGCGAACGTCACGACCAGTACCGTGTGGCAACACTGTTGCACCACGAACGTTTTGGTCAGATTTACGTGGGTCGATACCCAGGTTAACTGCTACGTCTACACTTTCAACGAATTTTGCAGTTGCTAATTCTTTTAACAGAGCAACAGCTTCGTTGATATCGTAGCTTTTAGTACCGTCAACTTTTTCGCGAATTACGCGCATGCGTTTAGTTAGCTTTGCCATTATATTAATCCTCTACAACCAAACCCATTGAACGCGCAGTACCTTCGATTGAGCGAGTCATCGCTTCAATGTCAGCACCAGTCATATCGGCAGCTTTCAGTTCAGCAATTTCTTGAACTTTAGCGCGAGCGATAGTACCCACTTTCTGAGTGTTTGGACGTGGAGAACCTGATTTCAGGCCTGCAGCTGTCTTCAGTAAGTAAGACGCTGGAGAAGTCTTAGTTTCAAAAGTGAATGAACGGTCACTGTAAACAGTGATCACGACAGGAATAGGCATGCCTTTTTCCATTTTTTCTGTACGGGCGTTAAACGCTTTACAGAATTCCATGATGTTCACACCTTTTTGACCCAAAGCTGGACCAACTGGTGGTGATGGGTTCGCAGAACCGGATTTTACTTGTAGCTTAATATAAGCATCAATCTTCTTTGCCATCTGACATTTCCTCAGTTTGGGTTCAAACGCGCATCAGCGACATGCTGACATGCTCCCCCGAAAACAACGGGTGCGAATTATATAGAAATTCGCACCCGTTGCCAAACGGATTTTGTAGTTTATTTAATCAGCCTTTTTCAACTTGACTAAAATCAAGTTCAACAGGCGTAGAACGACCAAAGATCATCACTGATACTTTCACGCGGCTCTTGTCATAATCCACTTCTTCAACGGTACCGTTAAAGTCAGCAAATGGACCATCACACACACGTACCACTTCACCAGGCTCAAATATGGTTCTATGAGTCGGTGACGCTGTCGTTTCTTGTAAGCGACGCAGAATTGCATCAGCTTCTTTATCTGAAATTGGGGCAGGACGATCAGACGTTCCGCCAATAAAGCCTAAAACACGCGGGATGCTTTTGACTAAATGCCAGCTGTCATCGTTCATTTCCATCTGGACTAACACATAGCCAGGGAAAAACTTACGTTCGCTCTTGCGACGCTGACCTGCACGCATTTCGATGACTTCTTCAGTCGGAACCAATACTTCACCGAAGTATGCTTCCATGCCATGCATTTTAATATATTCAATCAGTGACTTACAAACTCGGCCTTCATAGCCTGAGAATGCCTGCACTACATACCATCTTTTTTTAGCTTCTTTAGCTTCAGTCATTCGAGGTGCCTATACGCCAGTGATAAAATTGACAATTCGCATTAACACAGCATCCATACCCCAAAGGATAAGAGCTAAGATACCTGTTGCTGCAAGGACAATAAAAGTGGTGTTTAGCGCTTCTTGACGCGTCGGCCATACAACCTTGCGCACTTCGATATGCGCTTCACGGGCAAAAGCTAACGCTTTTTTACCTTTTACAGTCTGAAGCGCAATAAAACCAGCAATAGCGAATGCAACGATAACACTAAGCGCACGTATGACGGCACTGGCTTCGCTATACATTTGATTGCCAATAACAGCAGCGGCTAGCAATACAATCACTAAACCCCACTTCACGATATCCAGAGAATTGTTCTGGTTTTCAGTATTTGTTGTCATCGGTTTTTCCGTTACTCAATACGGCCTGAGCTTAGAGCACATTAATTGACGGGCATAATCCCACATCACTCTGCATTTCCGAACACCCTTAGAAACGCAAAATAGCATAAGCTCAGGGTCAAAAATCGGCCATAGATTGTATTCTTATTCGACTTTGTAAGCAAGGATGCGAATCCCATGCAAACCACAAAACCTATGAAATAATCCACTTAAACAAAAAAGGAAGCCGAAGCTTCCTTTTCAAACTAATTTCTACCGCAATTAAGCGATGATTTTAGCTACTACACCAGCACCAACTGTACGACCACCTTCACGGATTGCGAAGCGTAAACCTTCGTCCATCGCGATTGGGCAAATCAGAGTCACTACCATTTTGATGTTGTCGCCAGGCATTACCATCTCTACGCCTTCTGGCAGTTCGATAGTACCGGTTACGTCAGTTGTACGGAAGTAGAACTGTGGACGGTAGCCTTTGAAGAATGGAGTGTGACGTCCGCCTTCTTCT
>NZ_JAKKSG010000039.1:0-15293 GCF_025653545.1 Shewanella sp. SW1
GGGCTCATTGGCAAACTGAAAATAATCAACATTGGCTTTTAGATAAGCTATTTCAAGAAGATAAGCAGAAAATGTATGATGAAGATGGCGCCAGTATCTTGGCCATTTTACGCCGCTGGGCCTTAAATCTGGTGAAATTACACCCAGCTAAAACCAGCCAAACTCAAAAATTTAATCGAGCATGTTGGAGTGATGACTTCAGAGAAGAGATTATTTTTGGAACTGGTCAAAAAGTGTAATCAGCCCCTGACCCTTGAGTGAGCTCACTTAGATGTGCTTTTCTCTCGGGGAAATGTGTAGCAAGTTTTTCGATAACGTCGATTTGCTTCTTACACAATAATGACCAACGATCTGCATTTGATAAGTACATGGCGTTTTCCTTAACTGAGGGGTTACTTTTCCTTAGCCAGTTAAGTCTAGGCTGGAATCATTTTATTGCCAATTCAAAATTGCGCGTTAGCGCACTGTTAAAACAACTAACTCGGGAGTATCTTGGTTCTATAAACATAAGATAGGAGGCGTTATGACAGCCGATATTTTCAAACTCATTTTTGTCGCTATTGGTATATTTCTCGTTTACAAACTGATATTTGGTGGCAAGAAAGGTCTGACTATTTTTGAAATGCATTTTAAAGATGGCCGTATGACTCAGCATAAGGGCAAGATCCCCGAACGATTCGAACGGGAATGCCGCCAAATCGCTAAAACCGAAAAACTGACTTGTACTGTTAGGGCTGAAAAATCAGGAGATGTACGCTTACATATTTCTGCCAACGTGAGTGACAATGTAAAGCAAAGGATTCGTAATCTGTTTCCGTTTGAATATTATGACAAAAAATCGATAGATAACAGTCGTCAAGCGGGTTAGTTCTTCGCCTCTCCCCTAGCAACCTTAATACTTGCTATTGATAGTTAAGTATTGAGGTTGCAGTGAGTTCCTAAGGCATTTTCTTATTTAAACTTAACTGGATACCTAGGTTTTAGAAAATCGGATTCTAACTGCCCGTCTTTTCTCGCATCTCGAATACGACGTTCATTATCTTGCACCATAGGATCGCTTGCGGGTTGATGAGGATCGACTTGTTTCTCAGAATGATCCTCAAACTTAAAGTCAAAAGATGAACAAGCAGTTAACGACAGACTAAAAAATACTCCCCATAAAACAACGTGTTTATTCATCGACTACCCCTATCCATTTAGACTTAAGCTCAAATTAATTAAATTTAAACAATGGGTTGCAATAACCTTACCCGATATATCACTTATGCCACTAGCAAAAATGCCTAGCTGCAACTTTGGTTTGACTTCAACACTTTAATGCAGAAAAAAGGGGGTTATTAGCCAAGCTATACTGTTTAAGCCAATTTAAGTCTTAATCAACAGAGTTAATCCAAGACAAGCTGGGGTAAGCCAACTTAACTAAAAATTGCTGAAACTATTTTTGAATAACTAAAGTGACTTTAGCAACTGTGATGCCAAACTTAATAATATCACTCTGATTTATAATGGTATTATCATTCACTAAGAACATCCAATCGTCGAAATGAACTTGATATTCCTCACCATCCACAGGCAATAACATATCGTATTTCCAACGTAGCGCACTGCCGCTAGATTGGCCATCGGCAGTCCCGATAATGTCACCTGCAGTTCCTGAGTATCGCCCTTCCCCTAGTGCCTTGATGCGCCACACACGAGTTTGAGTTTCACCATCATACACAAACCATTCATTAATGACCCCCTCACTTCCCTGCCAACTGGCTTCCATAATGACATTGAATTTGCGGATTACTTTGCCACTAAAATCTTGTACGACCCCAGAGGCTTTTAATGGTCCATTAAAAAATGACTCCAAAACCAATGTCGGATGAGTATCTTTATAATCAGTCACTTCCACCGATGAACAACTCGACAACAGCCCTATCATTATTAAACCTAAAAATAACTTTCGGCCGACAAGCCGTTTCAACAATCGCATGGTTTTTCTCCGAGTAATTGCGCCCGCAAACTAGGACGACTAGTGGCTTTCGATAACCAAATCGCTAAAAATGCCTCAGCAAAATTAGCATCATGGATAATGTCGAGTGGTTGATGATTAAAGAAAAACTGACTCGTTTGTCCATCTATCACCTTAAAACTTAAATGGTCGCCCTGCTTCACATCGGGCCAAGTCGCATTTAATAAACCCAACCAACGTTGGATATCATTTTCGGCAAACGCTAGATGCTGCCATTGATCTTTTGTCGCTTCGAGCAAATCCTCTGACTCAATATCTCGATAATATTCAATATCTAACAGCAGAGGATATTGCCCCTGTTGATAACGGCCATTTACCGTCATCAGTCTGGCCTTATACAAACTAAACCACAGCCAATCCATTTCTCCGCGGCCCACTTCCTGAAAAGTCTGCGTCACATCGGTGGCATCATTCAGTTCGATAGTAATGTTTTCAAAATCAGGCGTTTTCGCCTCTAACGCTTTTAAAGGGGCGGCCAATAAACTGAGGGCCAATAGACTTAAGCAGCTTGAATTCAAAAATGAAAAACCAAGATTTGGGCTACGATTACGAACTGACGACATGGGATCCCCCTTTTACTGCATGATGTCTTACAACAGGTACTTAACTAAAAACGGCATAATGACTTAACCGCGATCAATTCCTACAACTCAATAATTAACGCCCAAACACAGTAAAAGAACGCGCTTTAGTGCTTCGATTAAATCCATAGGGATTAGCAAGTTGGATTAAAAATGGCAGCAAGACTAGCCAAACCAAAAATAACACCACAGCAGAAATGACATTACCATAGGGCAAACTCACGGCATTAAATTGTGCGCCAGCCAAATAGCTTAACCCGCCCAAAATGCCCCCGAGTAACGCCTGAAATATCAGCGGTAAAGGTCGCATAAAGGCCAAACTATGATTCAGGGTCAAAGCAAAATGCAGCCACAGGCAACCAAGCCACCAAGGGAAAAGAGCAAACTCAAACACCGCTAAAACAGAGAGTACGGTATCTACGCCTATTCCTAAGGCTGCAACCTTTAGCATCAATAGCAAATCCACTTTGCGATACTCGTGCTTACCTAATGAAGCTAGCAGGATAAAGTGAAATAATAACAAAGGGATAGTTAACAACAGTGAGGTGTTAAGCCAAAGTACGCTAGACCACCACACAGCCTGAAAACTCAAGGCGTTATAGAGAATAAAGCCCTGATGTTTAAAAGGAACCCGAGAGTTAGCTAACATGGACTTCATCTTTGCCTCACTTTATCTTGCTGCAAACAAAGCGGCTCATTCCAACGAAAATGGTTATTTCCACTAAAGTGACTGCTTAATCAAAACAGATTACATCGCATTAGGGCTATGGCTTGGGAGATGATGGCTAGCAATGCGATAGTCCGGACGCACAGCCACTAAATGCACTGTGCTTGTGGTACGTTCTAAAAATCCACCTTCACAATAACTTAGGTAAAATTTCCACATCCGAATAAAATCATCGCCATAACCTAAAGCTTGGATTTCGCCTATCGCATGATCAAAATTCTCATGCCAATGTTTTAAGGTTTTAGCGTAATCGAGCCCCATATCATTGAGCGACCAGACCACCATGTCCGTCTGTTTGGCAATGTGACCGACCATTTGGCTCACTGAGGGTAAGCAGCCACCGGGGAAAATATAACGCTGAATAAAATCCACACTTTTGCGATAGCTGTCATAACGTTGATCGGCAATAGTTATCGCCTGTAGCAGCATGCGCCCATTGGGTTTTAACAATGATTCCAGCTTTTTAAAGAAGCCTGGTAAATACTCATGCCCCACAGCTTCAATCATCTCGATAGAAACAACCCTGTCGTATTCTCCGGTGAGATTGCGATAGTCCTCTGTCAGCAGCGTCACTTTATCGCTTAGCCCTTCGCGTTCGACACGGGCTTTGGTATAGGCGTATTGCGCATCTGAAATCGTTGTTGTTGTCACGTGCACGCCATAATGCTTAGCCGCATAAATAGCCAGCGCGCCCCAGCCTGTGCCAATCTCAAGCAAGGTTTGACCCGGCTGTAAATCGAGCCGCTCACAAATAGTCATCAGCTTAAACAACTGCGCTTCCTGCAAACTGGCTTCCTCATGTGGATAAAGCGCACTCGAATACAACATTTCACGGTCGAGGAATTGCTCATACATAGCATTACCTAAATCGTAATGGGCAAGAATATTCCGCTTTGAGCCCTCTTGAGAATTGCGATTCAGCACATGCTTCACACGGTTTATCGTGCCGGTTAACCAAGAGAATTTGGCTTCAATCTTATCGAGTAAGGCTAAATTACGGGCAAACAGTTGTACGACTTTGGTGAGATCAGGGCTCGTCCAATGGCCTTGAATATAACCTTCACCCGCACCAATGGAGCCTGAAAGCATGATTTGACGATAAAAACTCGGGTGTTTAACCACAAGCGTGGCGTGCAAGTCGGTATGACTCTCACCAAAACGATAACTCTTGTCGCCCTCAACCAAGGTCAAGCAGCCATGTGGGAGACTTTCAAGCGCCTTAAGCAAGACTTTACGCGCAATACTGTCGGGCAGTTTCCCTGTGGTGACTGAGGTTTGCGAAGCCGTATTTTCCATGTTATTTCTCCATCTGAGCTGGATGCGGCACAAAGGGCACACGTTTAAAAAAGAGTTTTAGCGCTTGCCAATAAATCCCGAAGAAAATCTTGAGAGTCATAAAAGGGAAGCGAAACAAAAGCGTCCGTAAATTGGCCGCCGTTATCGGTTGGCGTTTCATCACTAAATTGGCATTAAACAGTTTTTTGCCATTCTCTTGCATCGACTTGTTTTCAATACCGATGTTTAAGTCTTCACTCGGCGCAGACACATGCCAGAGATAACGCATATCGAGAGTCATAAAGGGAGACACGTGAAACACTTTGTCAGAAGGTTTGGGCGCGGCTAAATCGACTAAATAGCAATGGCGCTGATCCCAAGGCGTGTTACTCACCTCGGCCAACATGTATAAAGGCGTTTGATCCTGATAACAAAAGTAGAAATTTACTGGGCTAAAATACACGCCAAAATGGCGGATCTGACCCACAAACAAAACTCGATCACACAGCTTATCTGCGCCTAACGCTGCCACTTGAGTCAATACGCGACTCTTGAGTGCAGCTGCGCTCGGATCAACAACAGCCACTTCACCGCTGTCATTGGATTTAGTCGTAAAAGAAGTTAAATAGTCTTTAGGATTGAATCTTAATAAAGCGCGATGCTGGCTGGCAAAAACTCGCCCCATGGCACTGATCTTATCGACTTCATCTAAATCAATCGCCAACAGCGCCATGGCATAACTAAAGCTATGTTTAATCGGTGTAAAACGGCTGTGGGATACAGTGCCGTAATAAATACCACTATTAAGCTCTGTCATATTTAGATCGGTCATATTTAGATCGGTCATAGACTGATACCAAAATGGGCGCACACATCCAGTGCACTGCGAACCCCATCTTCATGGAAACCATTGTGCCAATAGGCGCCAGCAAAATGGGTATGATTTTGACCGGAGATTTCCTCACGGCGCCCCTGCGCCCTAAGGCTGGCTTCATTAAATACTGGGTGGGCATAGTTGAAGCGGCGTATGACTTTTGCCTCATCAATCAACTCTGACTGATTCAAGGTGACACAAAAGGTCGGTGCATTGGCTGGCAACTGTTGCAGTATGTTCATGTTGTAAGTCACTGATGCAGGGCGTTTTAGATTACCATCTAATCGATAGTTCCAACTCGCCCAAGCGGCTTTTCGCTTCGGTAAAATACGCGTATCCATGTGCAGCACCACATCGTTATTCTGGTAGCTGAGGTCGCCTAAAATGGCGCGTTCTGTTGGCGTAGGATCGTTTAACATCCGCAGTGCTTGGTCGCTATGACAGGCTAAAATCACCTCATCGAATTCCAACCATTCACCGTGAACTTGTAACTTCACCCCATTGCCATGGCGTTCAATACCTGTCACAGGTGAGTTAAGGCGGATATTGTCTTTAAAGGGCGCAATAAGATCAGGAATATAGCTACGCGAGCCACCCTTTAGCACATACCACTGGGGTCTATCACTGACATTTAATAAACCATGGTGCTGGAAGAAACGAATAAAAAACTTCAACGAAAACGCGCGCATATCTTCTATGCTCGAAGACCAAATCGCCGCACCCATGGGCAAAATGTAATGTTCAGCGAAAAATGGTGAGAAGTGTTCATTGTCTAAATAATCACCTAAGTTACCTTCGGGATAAATATCCTGTTGATAGAGTGCCTTACAGCCTTTATTGAAGCGCAATATTTCTTTTAAAAAGGCCCAAAAGCGTGGATTCAGGAGGTTACGCTTTTGGGCAAACAAACTGCCTAAATTGTGGCCGTTGTATTCAAGCCCAGTCAGAGCATTGTGCACGCTAAAACTCATCTCAGTCGGTAATATGGTGACATTAAGGCGAGCCAATAAACGTTCAAATCGTGGATATGTTCTGTCATTAAACACGATGAAACCTGTGTCTATAGCGTAGGTTTGCCCTTGATGCTCCACATCGACTGTCGCCGTGTGGCCGCCGATATAGTCATTGGCCTCAAACACTGTAACCCTGTGCGACTCACTTAATAGATGGCCACAGGTTAATCCAGAAATGCCAGTGCCGATGATGGCGATATTTTTCATAAACTCTTGTCCTTTAGCGGCTTGGCTTGAGTATCGTTTGCAATCATTTTTTGCCACACAAAGGCAGGTAAAAACGACATCAACTTCAATAGATAAGTAAAGCGTCGCGGAAAATGGATCTCGCGCTTGCCACCTTTCAGCCCATTACGTATCGCCTTAGAAGCGGTTTGTACACCCACTTGCATTGGCATAGAAAAATCATTTTTTGCGGTCAGTGGTGTCGCCACAAAACCCGGGCAAATCAAGCTCACGCCTATGTCGTTCTTGGCAAGATCGAGCGCGAGACTCGAGGCTAAATACTGCACGCCAGCTTTAGAGGCACCGTAAGCTTCAGCGCGAGGGAAAGGTAAATAAATAGCGCTAGAACTCATTAAGCCAATACGTGACCCCCTAGGCATTAAAGGTAAAAATGCCCCGAGGCAATATCCCATTGCAATTAGATTGGTATGGATAACACGCTCGAACAACACATCATCGAAGGCCTTAGCATCATCAATATATTCACAACTGCCCGCATTCAAAATGACCAAATCGAGCTGAGAATCGGTTTTCACCAATAGCTCAGCTACATTTTGGCCAGCTTGTTGAACTTGGTCGCGCTGGGATATATCGAAGATAAACAACGTAGCACCTAAGAGTTCATTCAAGGCTAACGCCTCTAACCTTTCTTGGGAGCGGCCACAGGCAATGACATGCCAACCTAAGGACAAATAATCCTGCGCCAGTTGCAACCCAATGCCTGAGCTTGCGCCTGTGATCAGCACTGTATTTACTTTCATCGGCTTAACAGCGTCCATTACTTTGCCGCCCTGTCTTTGAGTAAGCGGATAAGGCCGCCCATACAAGGCAAATGCTCATACAACATTTGCCCTAAGTCGAAGTAATCCCTGTGAAAATAAATCTTGTCGTTGAATTTAAGTTGGCTCATGCCATCAACACGGATAAGTCCGCCTTTATTCAACTTAGGGTGGCTATATTCCATCTGCCAAAACAGCGCGGCTTGGTTCGCATCCTGCTGCACTTCTTTGATCTCAAACTGAATATGCTTAACATTCTTATATAACTTCGCGAAGTACTGAGTTAACGACGCTAGCCCTGTGATTTGATGCATAGGATCGGTAAAACTAATACTGTCGTCGTAAACCCGACCTAACAGATGCAAGTTATCTTTATTCAAAGCTTGATAAAGCTGAATAAAATCATCAACAAGCGTATTAGTCTCAGTCGTCGCTTGGTTTATCATCTTGTTATTGCTCCTGATCCTATTTATTGGGCCGTGGCCTTTTTCAATACGCCTAATACTGTTAATGCCCTTGCTCTTGCTGCACTGTGCTCGACAATCGCACTTGGATAAGCCGTTTTAGTGTTGAATAACGGCTGTTCAAACAAGGACGGTGTCTGCGCTGTACTGGGTTGATGTAATTGCTTAATTCCCCAAGATGCGAGCTCTGGTAAATACTTACGGATAAAGCTGCCATCTGGATCAAACTTTTCACTCTGGCTTATAGGATTAAAAATACGGAAATAAGGCTGAGCATCGCAGCCACAACCCGCAGACCACTGCCAGCCGCCATTATTCGCGGCTAAGTCACCATCAATCAGTTTTTGGCGGAAATAGCGCTCACCCCAGCGCCAGTCAATCAGCAGATGTTTAGTCAGGAAACTCGCCACCACCATACGCAGCCGATTGTGCATCCAACCCGTTTGATTGAGTTGGCGCATAGCCGCATCCACAATCGGATAGCCAGTACGACCTTCACACCAAGCAGCAAACTCCTGCGGGTTATTACGCCACTGCACATGGTCGGCTTGACGATTGAAATTGTGATTCTTAGATAAATCGGGAAATGCCACCAGCAAATGACGGTAAAACTCACGCCAAGTAAGCTCATTTAACCAAGTACGAGCAGGGCTAGTGTCGTCGACAATCACCTCAGGGAATTGATGCAGCAGCGCGGCAACGCATTGTCTTGGGCTCACCACACCAATGGCCAGATAGGGTGAAATTGAACTAGTGCCATCAATGGCGGGGAAATCCCTATCTTGCTTATAATCCTGCACTTTCTGCTGAATAAATGCCGAGAGCAAACGCTTTGCCTGCCCTTCTCCCGCAGCCCAAAGTTCACTCGACACTTTAGTGACATTGTTAAACAAAAGCGGCTTTGGCTCGGCCAACACAGGTCCAAGCGGCGCCGGAACAGGAAGCGGCAAAATGGCATAGCGGGCGGCAATTTCTCGCCACTTACGGCTAAAAGGAGTGAAAACCTTGTACATGTCGCCGGACAAATTCAGCACAGTGCCCGGCTTAAGCAAACAATGCTCATCGGTTAACACCAGAGGAATCCCCGATTGAATACAGGCTTGGTCGCGCTGTTGCTCGTTAATCTCAGGCTCGCGACCAGCAAACACTCGACCAATCCCCAGTTGCTGGCAATAGTGACCGATAAACTCAGGTACATCAGCAAAGGTATCTAACTGAATTAACTCGAATCCAATACCAAGACTCGCCAGTCCTTGGGCAAGTAAATTGATATGACGTTCGATAAAATCCAACTGAATGGGCGCAACGTCATGGCGCTGCCACTGAGCTGGCGTAGCAATGTAAATGGCCTTAAGTGCCACGCCATTCTCCCGCGCCCAATCGCAAGCAGCGGTTAATGCCTGATTATCGGCAAGGCGTAAATCTTGGCGAAACCACATCAGTGCATTATTGCCCTGCACTTTTATTGGAATTGAATCTATTTGCATTGAATCGTTAGCTAATGTCATTGTTTTTCTCGCTATTTATCTGCTCGCTTTGATTCACGGTATTCATCTTTCCACTGTGCTTACGACTTCTATTCACCTTCCCCGCTAAACGAGATGGCATTTTCCCAATCAAGTCCGTCGTCGAAGACGCCAAAAAAGCAGATAAAAAGCTTAACGTTGGCGCAAAAGGCCCCATAAACCAGCATGGGAAAGTCATTTGCTCCAATACAGTCAGCATTTCAGTCTGTTCAGAACCCGAATGATTTGAGTCGGGAATAAGCAAAAGTGCATCGACGTTAAGCCTGCCTCGCAGCAAAGGTAAACTGCCCATGGCTTGCTCGCCAAGATCAATAACCGATACCCGCAGCGACGCTAACTCGAGCGATAGAAGTAGAGAAAACAGAATGTTAGTGCGGGTGGAATGAAGCGAGGTATGTACCCCACGGGATAGACTCACCACAGCGATTCTCGCCGTCACGGCCTGCCCAGTAAAGGCATGACGTCCACCCACTCGGTTAAGTAACTCGCTCTTTAACCAAGCAATAATCAACTCGGCATCAAGTCGCTCATTCACTAAGTCCTCGAGTTGATTAAGCCAAGGTTGTAGCAACTTTTCTTTCACCAATTGGAAAGGATATAAGCCAAATGCATCATCTAATATCTGCTGTAATTTGTGCTGATTGAAATCGAATAATGCCGTATTGAGCGCAGTGACTTGCTCGCACCATAAATCAATGGCTTGGGTTTGAACTATTTCTGTAAATGAAGATTTAGCAGCACTCATCAGCAAAGGTTTAACCTTACTGATCGCAACACCTTTAGCTAGCCATGCATTAATCTCATGGATTTCTTGGATATTTTCGCTCGTATATAATCTGTGTCCCTTGGGTGTACGTGCAGGGATCACTAAGCCAAAACGGCGCTGCCATGCCCTTAAGGTCACGGCATTCACGCCCGTTAAGGCCGACACTTCACCAATGGGGAGTAATATCTCACCATTGGGTTCTATGTGGGCCTTGTTCTCTATAGTTTGTTTCATATTTCAGTAATAACTCACTAAATCAAAAGCTAAAATCAACTGAATGCGATTAGATAAACGTTAATAGGCATAGCGCAGCTTTAACGCCTCAGGATGAGGGTTTAAGTACACTTGCTCTTCAATATAAGGTGTTGGAAATTCGCGTAAATAATGGTTAATGAGCGTGATAGGTACTAATAACGGCAATAGACCTTGGCGATATTTCATAATCGTTTCAGACAGTTCTATCTTTTGCTCTTTGCTCAAATGCTTTTTAAAGTAACCCTGAATATGCTGCAGCGTACTGGTATGATTTTTACGGGTCGCATTAATTTTCAGCGCCGTCATAAAGCCTTCAAAGTAGCGGGTCGCGCTTTGCTCAAGATCCTCAATATTGGCCACTATCGGCCCAAGCTCGCGATACCATGTCGGGCTGTGTGCCATTAATAGGTATTTATAGCGGGAATGAAACTTCCCTAACTTATGTTTAGTCAGCCCTTCATGTTTCATCAGGTGCCAATCGTGATAGGCATAAACGCGGGTGAAAAAGTTCTCCCGCAGCACCATGTCATGCAAGCGGCCTTCTTCTTCCACGGGCAATAGTGGATATCGTTCCATCAACTTGCGAGCAAATACACCAATGCCAGACTTAGAACCATTGTTAGTGCCAATTTTATACTCTGTTACCCGCTCCATGCCGCAGGTTGGCGACTTAGCGCAAAGTAAGTATCCTCCGAGGAAATCGAGCTCTTCAACCTTGTTTTCGCTGTATTCATTAAGCTTATCGGTCACATCTAAGCTACCGTCACCGCTCTGAACTAAGATGGTTTCCCCATCACGGACTAGTCGGATACTTTTCCGGGGGGCACCTAAGCCAATCGCCATTTCAGGACAGATGGGCACATAATCGAAAAATTGCTTAATTTCTTGATTACAATAGGTCGAATTTTTATGTCCGCCATCAAAACGAACCTTCTCCCCTAATAAGCAAGCGCTGATCCCAATCTGAATTCGCTGCGGGTTAAACTTGTACATAAGTCGACTCCTTGTATCACTATGTCTTTAATTACGTACCATAGTTGTACAAGGATCAAGTTTTTGTATAAATATTTTTTAAAAGTATCGTTTAACAGTGACTCCTGATAAATCAACCACAAATAAACCTAACTTGGCCTATAACTTGCTAATTCAAATTGCAAAGTTGTCATCAGATAATATTGAAACGTCCAGCAACACCCATTAGTTAACCGCTCAACATTTTAAACCGCAGGTGGCCAAGGGACAGATTCATACATAAAGGAGTCGAATATGAGCACAATTAACCCCAATAGTTATACCAATACCTTTGCGAAAAGTTATGCCAATGTGCCACTCAAGCAAGTCGAGCCGAGCACAAATGGCCTAGGAAATCGTGCAAATTCAATGACGGAGGCGAATCTAACTTCATCAATAAGCCAAGATACTGTAACGCTCTCCTCTGCAGCATCGGTAACGACTGCCGATACCTATAGCCATCTGGCCCCTAACGCCAAACAAGGCTACACGGGTAATGTGCAAGCCATTGCAGGCACGCCTGAAACAGACAAAAGCATCAACAGGTTGGACAAAGCCATGCAGGCTATTTTAGATAACCGTACAGGAGTCGATAGGGATAAAATTAATAAGATAGATGAAGAAATGGCGAAGGTTGCAGCCGATGAAAATCTATCTGAAGAACAAAAAGCCAAGCAACTAGAATTACTGCAAGCGCAAAAATTGGATCTGATTAAGGAATCATCGGAGAAAAATGAAGAGCGGCAACGTCGTATTGAGCCCGAGGTGTATTACAGCTAACGAAGAAATGACCCGCAAAGGAAAAAATAGGCAGTGAAGGAAGTAACAGGTGGGATACAGAGTGTATTTTCTCGGTGAAATATCAGTCTAATCATTTAAAACTAGACTGATATTTTATAATGTTGCTCAATCCGTTACTAAAGACACCAACGCTTAGGATTGTTTTTCTACCTTATTAATACTGCCCTTATACCCAGTTTCGTCGACGGCCTTAAGCAAACTATCTAGATTAAAATCCTCTGGCACTGTCACTAAGGCTTGCTCTGTTTTTAACGAAGCCTTGGCCTTAATCACCCCATCGGTTTTACGCAGCGCTTTATTCACGACAGTGACACACAGCGGACAAGTCATGCCCTTAACATCTAAGGTGACCAGCACGTTTGCCGCCCAGCTCGACGCTGAACACATACTTAAGGCGAGAAATAACACTAACTTCATTCAAGCACCTCTAATAACCAAGGTAATACAAAAGGATATGACTGAAATGCCAGCACAACAGGTACAGTTAACCAGTACAGCCACAGCATCTGAGTACGACTCAACGTCGCGGTACACAGTGGCTTTTTAGCAAAATAGAGCCGCCAAAATCCCATCAGAATCAGCCCAGACGACAGTAGCAACATGGGCACTTGCAGCCAGCTAAGTTGCTCAATCCCCGATAGACTTGCGGCCGACACCCCGAACACCAGATAAATAAGCGGTGCAATACAGCATAGGCTTGAAGCAACCGCAGCAACCACTGCGGCGGCCATAGTCGCTAAGAGGCCCTTAGCGTTGTTCGGTTGACTGGTAGTCATAGGCAAACACTTTAGGCTCATAATAGTTCACGGGATCGCCATCAACTTCGGCATACGGGTAGCCAAAATTATTCAGTGGTGTCTGTTCGGCTGTAGGGAATAAATCAAAGTCACGGCCATAGTTAAAGCCAACCCAGTTCATTTCCCAATTGCCAAAGAGGTAATCATTCACGGCCTGAACTGCGGGATCGCTGTGTTCTTTTTTCTCCGTCAAACGCATTTTTGTCACATCGGCTGGATCGGCTGGCAACCAACCATAACCCGCTAAATAGAACATAGCGCGACAATGTTGACCACCACTGACATCGGTAAACCCTTTGTCATCAGCACTACCAAAGGCCTTTTTAGAGTATTCGCCCATCTTGATAGCCTGACCTAAGCGAATCCCAAACATCTCACGGGCAGGGATCCCCACTGCGCGCATTAGCGCCACAAATACTGAGTTAATATCGGTACACTTACCGCCTAACTTGCCACTTTCGAGGATACTTGCTACATCACCCGTACCACAGCCAATCACGCTATTATCGCGGAACATATTAGCGCTAACCCAAAGATAAATCAGTCGTGCTTGCTTCAGTGGTTCAGTCTCGCTGCCAACGATCTTATCTGCTGTTTGCTTCACAATACCATTAATCAGCATGTGTTTAGTCGGCAGCAAATAACGTTCAACATCTGCAGGATAATGTATCTGCTCTGGGGTGCGGTAATGGGTTAAGGCGCCGCTTTTAACGGGTTCCCAATCTATCGTTTCAATATCAAGCTCAACCGTTATTGTCATGTTCGCTTTGGCATCGGGCCAAGTCGCAAACAGGATTTTAGCACCATAACTGTTGTTTGAGCTGATATAGGCGTCTTTAAAACTGCCCGTAAAATTCAACTGACTCACCAATTGGAATTGCGTGTCTTCAGGTAAAGGGATCCACAACTTAACCACGCCCTCAGACCCTTCTGGGGCAACAAGATGGTAAGTGTTGGTTAAGATAAAACGGCGGCGTCCATCGCTTGAGCTATGTTCAACGACACTCGATTTAGAGGAAGATGCCAGTACCGGCGTGATAAAACCCGCAGTCGACAAAATAGCCGCACTTTTTAAAAAATTGCGTCTTTGCATTATGACATTCCTTTTATTGGATCATTTTTAGGAAGAAGAGAAACTCAACATAAGAGAGCAAGATTATAGGTGCTATAGCACTGTGCAGCAATCAAGCCGCTAACCATACAGTATAAAACCACTACATCGGAGAAAAAGACTCAGTAAAATATGCTACAGCGCTGGCATACACATGAAAATGGAATAAATATCGACGTTGACTTAACAAGCATAATCAATGATAGATTTAGAGCATTTTATGTAAAAAAACAATTTTAGTTTAATAAAAAAGTATCAATTACGTTATTTTTATAATCTAAAGACTAAATAAAAACCATATTTAGCTTTGGCTAATGTTGTTAATAAAGATAATTATCTCACCACTTTTCACTCAAGCTTTGAGTCTCTCATTTAGCAAAATCAGTAATATTCTTTGGCAAATTTTCGAAACAATTTTCAGGGAGAACACAGTCTCACCTGAACAGTTTAATGGTATGGCTGAGTAATCATTCCAAATTTAGAATATTGAACTTACAGTTTTGACTTAAGTTAGCTCGAATTACCTAACGCTTTTTACTCATAAAATATCAAACTTATCTTTCAAAATGAGAGCCAAACCACCATGTTGCAAAAATGCTTAATAAAAGTTTGCGTATGTTTGTACCTGTTCTAGGCTTAAAAACGAATATACTCACTTAAAGGGCTTTTTTATGAAACATAAGATTTCATTAGGTCTTTGCTCACTTTTGCTCAGCTCCACCGCTTATGCAGAAGTCAACATTTCAGGTTTTGCCTCAGTTGTTGCTGGTCAAGTTCTCGAAGGTTCGGGCGTTGCAGAGTTTGATTTAGGCCCCACCTTTCTCCAGGGGCTGATTACACTTTTTGACCAGTTCCAAAAATAATCTCTTCTCTGAAGTCATCACTCCAACATGCTCGATTAAATTTTTGAGTTTGGCTGGTTTTAGCTGGGTGTAATTTCACCAGATTTAAGGCCCAGCGGCGTAAAATGGCCAAGATACTGGCGCCATCTTCATCATACATTTTCTGCTTATCTTCTTGAAATAGCTTATCTAAAAGCCAATGTTGATTATTTTCAGTTTGCCAATGAGC
>NZ_JAKKSG010000040.1:0-11886 GCF_025653545.1 Shewanella sp. SW1
CTTTAGGTAAATCTCGCCAAGGGATACCTGTTCTAAGGCGGTAAAGAATACCTTCGAATGTTTGTCTATGTTCAGGTTTGTCATAAACACGGCCTGTGCTTTTCATTAAATGAAATAGCTTTTCCCAGCGTGCATCGGTTAGCATAAGTCTTGGCATGGCTTGAGGTTATGGTTACTTTTGGCGAAGCAAATTATAACGTCTTGCCATGCTGTCTAAAAATTACTCTCGAAAGATCAACAGACCCTAGAAATGTCACCTGCTTTTTTTAGGCATTTTTTTTGGATATTTTTTGCCATCTCACTACCCTTTAGCATTATTTTGATTACGGGTTCTATCTTGTTTGTGCTCTATTCACGGTTATCTCGTCACTCCCTTGCTGATGATATTCGTAGCGGGATAGAGAACGAAGAGTTCTTTTTGGTTTATCAACCTGTGATCTGTGCTGAGGACGGCAAGGCCAAAGGAGTCGAGGCATTAGTGCGTTGGCAGCACCCACAAATGGGCTTAGTACGGCCTGATTTGTTTATTCCTATCGCCGAAGAGAGCAAGTTAATTGTTCCATTGACCAATTATATCTTCGAAAAGGCATTAAAAGATTTTGCTAATATGAAGGTTGAATCGGGCTTTAGAGTCGCGTTCAACGTGGCGCCAGAGCATTTTACCCAAGATGATATCGAGTCGAAATTTATTCATCTGCGGGATTCTTTGGATCGTATTGGCGTTAAGCCTTTAATCGAAATCACCGAACGGCAATTATTAACGCCGGATATTTGCCAGCGCATTGAAAGCTTACGCCAGTTGGGGATTTTAGTGGCTATCGATGACTTTGGTACTGGGCAAACAACCTTATCTTTGTTACAAACCATGCCATTGGATTACTTGAAAATCGATAAATGCTTCATCGATACCATAGGGCAGGACTCCGTGACTTCCCACGTACTCGATACCATTATTGAGCTCTCCCATAAGATGAATTATGTGGTGGTGGCTGAAGGGGTTGAAACGCAGGAGCAGGCAGATTATTTGACTAGTCGCCAAGTCCATTTTTTACAAGGTTATCTCTTTGCTAAGCCGATGAAGTTGGCGGATTTAAAGTTATGGTTAGTCGAGCATTTTAAAAAGTAGCATCATGATGTAAGTCAGCCATCAGGGCGCCTTGGTACCCTTATGGCTATTCAACTGTCTTAACTAAAGGTTCTGGCTCGAGGTTCTGATTAAAGGCTATAACCCGTTTCTTCGTGTTCCGATAAATCTAAGCCGTTAACTTCTTGCTCTGTGCTGACGCGAAGGCCGCCAAGTAGCTTACGGATGATCACAAACAGCAACCAAGTGACCACCGCAGTATAAGTAAATGTCGCCGCAACCCCGATAATCTGTACCCCAAGTTGGTCTATCATAGTGTCGTTCACTGCCGCAAAACCGAAGCCGCTAAAGACGCCTAATTGGGTCGAGCTAAAGACTCCTGCCAAAAGGGTACCGAGAATACCACCGACACCGTGCACGGGGAAAACGTCTAAGGAGTCATCGATTTTAAGTTTCTGTTTGATATAAACAGTTGAGTAAAAACACACGATTCCACCGAGTAAACCTATGACTAAGGCGCCTGCTGGGCCAACATAACCAGAGGCGGGAGTGATAGTGCCTAAGCCCGCTACCATGCCTGTGACTATGCCAAGGGCGCTGGGTTTACCAAACTTAATCCACTCAATTGCCGCCCATGTCATCGCGCCCATAGAAGCGGCGAGATGAGTGGCTAGAATCGCCATGGCTGCGGTGCCGTTAGCGCCGAGCGCACTGCCGCCGTTAAAACCGAACCAACCCACCCACAGCATGCCCGCACCTGTGACTGTCATCGTCAGGTTATGCGGCATAATCGCCGAGTTTAAAAATCCTTTGCGTGGACCTAGCACTTTAGCGGCCACGAGCGCAGCAACCCCTGCGGTGATATGCACCACGGTTCCGCCCGCGAAATCATACAGTCCTAGCTGTGCTAACCAGCCACCGCCCCACACCCAGTGGGTGATCGGCGCATAAACCATTAATAACCAAGCACCTGAAAAGATAAGCACAGCTGAAAACTTCATTCGCTCGGCAAAACCACCGATGATTAAAGCTGGCGTTATGATGGCAAAGGTCATTTGAAATAGCATAAACAGCGGCTCGGGAATATCCCCGCTAAGACTATCGCGACCAATACCTGACAGTAGTGCTTTGTCTAAGCCACCGATGAAACTGTTACCTGTGTCGAATGCGAGTGAATAACCTAGCCCGAACCATAAAACTGACACTAGGGCGGCAATAGAGAAGCATTGCATCAATATTGAAAGCACGTTTTTACTGCGTACTAAACCACCGTAAAATAAGGCTAATCCGGGTAAGGTCATCAATAATACCAGCGCGGATGAGCTTAAGATCCACGCGGTATTTGCGGCGCTGAACTGACTCTCATCGGCGACAGCATTGGTCGCCAACATACTGAATAATATCAATAGATATTTAAAACTGAGTCTGAAGTTCGCTAGCATCATAGGGCATCCACTCCTTCTTCCGAAGTGCGAATGCGCACGACTTGTTGGAGTTCGGTCACAAAGATTTTGCCATCGCCCACTTTACCCGTATGGGCAGCGGCAATAATGGCTTCGATAACGGCTTCTTCTTGATCAGCATGAATGGCGACTTCGAGCTTCATCTTAGGCAAAAAGTCCACTGCGTATTCGGCGCCACGATACAATTCTGTATGGCCCTTTTGGCGGCCAAAGCCGCGCACTTCAGTGACTGTCATGCCATGGACGTTGAGCTGAGTTAAGGCTTCACGTACATCGTCTAATTTGAACGGTTTAATGATTGCGGTGACCAGTTTCAATTTTCTCTCCAACAAACTTCAGACTCAATTTATTGGAATAAAGCAGGAATCAGGCCATATAAACAAAGCATTTATTATCATTGCGTTAACATTCAGTCGCACCGAAATAGCATCAAGGATTGATGCAAAACGGTGCAAAACAGAATCAAGTCGCCCTGATTTGGTGCGTTTTATTGGTGCAAGATAAGTTCTGCTGGCAAGTATCAGTGCAGATAGTGTCGAGTGGATATAAAGCGAAGGGAGTCAGCGTTTTAATGCGCTGCATGAATGTGGGAAATTAAATCGTGATTTGCAGATTATCTTGATTAAACATTAGGTTAACTTTAATTGAACTAGGCTAGTTGTGCTCGGTTAAACTGCTAGCTGTTTGACTCGCGTCCAGAGCTCGGCATTGACTGGCGCACTTAAACCGTGCGCTTGTGCACGCTCACAGATATAGCCGTTAATTTGGTCTATCTCGGTTCGCCTTTGATGCGCAATATCTTGGTGCATCGACGAGAAGTTCCCCGCAGTGAGGCGGATCACTTGGTAGACCCTGTCGTGCAAAAATGATTGATCAAGCGACACGCCATCATGTGCGGCAACCATGACCAACTCATCGAGAATACCCTTAATCATTTCACTAAAATCTGGCTCAGCTAGTTTGCCATTGGGGCATTGATATAGCGCCGTGAGTGGATTGATGGCGGCATTGACTGCGAGTTTTTGCCACAGGCAAGGCACAATCGCATCGACCCATTCACTGCTCGGGATGGCAGCCAGCAAAGCGTTGCGATAATGCTCCGTCAGTTCAGCGCCTGTGAAATGCCCCAGCTGAGTCAGCCCTTGTCCGGTTTGCTTAATCAGCCAAGGGGCTTGGCGTAACACCCCTTGAGACGTTGTCCCTAGGCTTAGCCCTCCGCCATTGGCTTGCGCATTAATCAGCGGTGCCAGCGCTAAATGAGGTCCCATGCCATTGTGTAATAACAAAATATGACATTGGCTAGGTAGTTGCTTGAGTAAGGGGGAGAGCGCATCGAGCACTTGATAGGCTTTAACGCAGACAATCACCAGACGGATATTGTCGAGCGCATCGGCAGTTAAGATAGGCACCGAATACGGGATAGCTTGTATCTGTTGATGGTCCTCGGCAGACGCTAATGGGGTGAAACTCAGTACTTGCTGGCCAGATTCGAGGGCATTACGGCCGATAAAACCGACATTCATGCCCGCAACTGTCAATTGGCGACAGATCAGTTGCCCAATGGCACCTGCACCTAAAATGGCAATATCCACAGCATGAGTCATATTCGCAGCCTTAAGGTTTCTGTATCAGTGCCCATTTATAGCGTTTGTATTAATCTTCCCGCAACTGCGCCGCACGGAAGTATTTGCCATAGGCCCAATTACAAAAGTAGAACAGCGCTATGCCCGCAAAGTCGGCAATGACATCCGCCACAGAGGCGCTACGGTAAGGCAAACGCGATTGCACTAGCTCAATTAAAATGGCATAGCTCGCCAATGTGAGCGATAGCCAATACCACTTAGGTTTGAAAGCGAGGTAGGAGAGATAGGAGAGGCAAAAAAAGCTCCCAAGATGGCCTACCTTGTCGATATTCGGAATACTTTGCGAATAGGTTGGTCTGGAAAATACCAGATAACTGATCACGACAAAGGCTACGGCTAAAGCCAGCTTAAATAGGGTGTTTTTAGTTATCACAAATATGTTTGCATTAGCTTAGAGTGGGGCAATGATAGGAAAATCCACCACTAAAGTCATCCATGATTACGCTTTTATTCTAGGCTTTACCTTCAACTTAGGCCTGTGTGTGGGTAAACTAGTTGCATATTAATTTGATATGGGACATAAAAACTATGCCTTCAATGGATATTGTGTCAGAAGTGAATGAAGTTGAACTGCGTAATGCGGTTGATAATACTAAGCGTGAGCTGGCGACACGTTTCGATTTTCGCGGTAAAACGGCTGACGTGGAATATAAGGACCATGTGGTCACGTTAACCGCTGAAGATGACTTCCAATGCCAACAATTAGTGGACATTTTACGTATGCAACTGAGCAAACGTAATGTGGATCCGTCTTCGATGGAAGTCGATGAGAAAGCCATCCACAGTGGTAAAACCTTCTCCCTAAAAGTGAAGTTTAAAGAAGGTATAGAAACCTTAATCGCTAAAAAACTGGTCAAGCTAATTAAAGACAGCAAACTTAAAGTGCAAGCGTCTATTCAAGGCGAGAAAGTACGAGTTACAGGTAAAAAACGTGATGATTTACAAGCTGTCATGGCGTTGGCACGTGAGTCTGAGTTAGGCCAGCCTTTCCAATTTGATAACTTTAAAGATTAATCGAGCAAAATTGATTTAACGTGATGCAGTATCGCGTTTGCCATTTCGTCTTTAAATGTAAAAGCCCTCACACTAAGGTGTGAGGGCTTTTTTATATTGATGACATAAGTGCTATGAGACCTTAATCCGATTTTGCTGGTGCACTTTTTGACGAATCATCCATTAATGATGTGCTGGGGTGCGGCGCATACTTGTTGACTAAGATAACCAAAAACAACACAGGAAAACCAATCACACTGGCGGCGACAAAGAAGTTCACATAGCCAAATGCGTCGACATAAGCCCCCGAGAAGCCCGCGATAAACTTAGGGAACAGCAACATAATCGAAGACAGTAAGGCATATTGCGTTGCACTGTAGCCGCTGCTGGTGAGACTCGATAGATAGGCGATAAAAGCCGCCGTGGCGATTCCTGCGCTAAAGTTGTCTACGGAAATGGCAAAGGTTAAAAAGGGGACGTTGTAGCCAATCACCGCCTGCCACGCGAATAACAGATTGGTTACCGCAACCAACAAAGCGCCAAGGAAAAGGATCTTCATCGTGCCATAACGCGCTAACAAAACACCGCCGAAGGCTGCGCCGACTAAGGTCATGATCAGGCCATAGATCTTACTCAAATAGGCAATTTCTTCTTTAGTGAAGCCCATATCCACATAAAAGACGTTCGCCATAATGCCCATCACAATATCTGAGATCCGGTAGCAAGAAATCAGCAATAGGATGAGGATAGCGCTGCGGCCATAGCGTTTGAAAAAGTCGATAAAAGGCAAAATACTGGCCGTGTATACCCAAGACATGCCAGCAGCGATAATTCTTGGATAAGTGGCGCTTAAGCGTTGCTTTAAGGCTAATTCGGTGGCATCGGCGGCGCGGGTATCGACTTCGGGCTCACGGCTAAAAAGTGTGGTCAAAATCCCCACGGACATTAATCCCGCCATAATCAGGTAAGAGGTTTGCCAGGCGACTAAGTTGTATGCTGTGTTACCGGGTTCGACCCAAGCCGCTATCGTGAGTGCACCTGCGGTGGCGATAATCATGGCGCTGCGGTAACCCACTTGATAGGCGGCGGCTAATGCGGCTTGCATCTTTTCTGGGGCGGATTCAATTCGAAAGGCATCAATCACAATATCTTGGGTGGCGGAAGCAAAGGCGACCATTAACGCGAACAGTGCCAAGCGTTCGAGATCCTTGAGCGGATCGCTGAACGACATACCTAAGATAGCCCCCACCAATAACAGCTGAGCGAACAACATCCAGCTGCGGCGTCGGCCTAGAAAGCGAGTTAACAGTGGTATCGAGAGTCGATCGACTAAAGGCGACCAAGCCCATTTAAACGCATAGGCCAAGGCTATCCAGCTGAAATAACCGATTGAAGTGCGATCAACACCGGCTTCACGCAACCAAAAGGATAGCGTTGAAAATACCAGCATCAATGGTAGACCGGCGGAAAAACCCAGTAATAACAGGATCAAAACCCGCTTGTGATAATAGACACTGAGGGCATCGAGTGTACGTTGAATAAAACCTGTTGCAGACATAGGCATGAGTCTAAGTGTTTAATCCGCTTAGCTTACGGGTAAGGTGCCATAGGGTTCAAGGGCTAATGGTATTCCTTTTACTTTGTAGTCCCGTTTAGCACAATAAGATGGTTGAATATGGCTCTGGGGTTAACTTTTTGTAGCTAAAAGTTTACCGCTTATCTTTATCGCTAGCATAGATCTTGATAGTAAGGAGATCGTAATAATGTACACACGAGAAATTTGTTTACGAAATAAAAAAGGCCCTATTACAGGCCATTTTTTATCGATAGGAATGCTGAACTTAAGGTCTTATCCCGATACATCCCTGCGGCACTCGGCCGCCTAAACTCAGGTAGTCACAGCAATCATTTACTTGCTTACGCAGATATTGATTACCGCGGATCACACAGTCAGGCCACCTGTTAAAGCTGTGGAGCAAGTGCCAAAACACTTTTTCAGTTTCCGTTTGCGCTTCGCCAGTCGAATTCAGTTGCTGCCATTCTTCTAACGTGTCCCATAAGTAAAGTTGCACTTCATGGAAGTCGAGTTCTTCACTCAAAAACGCTTTTCCATAGAAGGCGAGTTGGGGCGCTTTATTATCGATGAACTCAGTTGCCGTCATCGTTTGCCTCCTTTCTGTTTACTATCACAGTATAGATGCAAAATTAGCGCTTTTGCTCGAAATTATATTTTGATTACTGTTTTGGTAATAACTTGGCTTTTTTCAATATGATAGGGGTAACAGGAACATCGGGCCAATTGAGCTTAGTGTTAGTTCCTGTCTCAACGACAGCCATAGCTTCGAGGACGGTTTTACCTTCAATCACTTCACCAAATACGGCATAACCCCAACGACGTTTAGAGGGATCGAGCTTAGTGTTGTCGGCTACGTTGAAGTAGAACTGACGAGTGGCTGAGTGCGGCTCGTTTTCACGTGCCATGGCGATAGTGCCCATGCTATTTGTTAGGCCATTTCCTGATTCGTTGACTATCGGCTTACCCTCGGGCAGCTCTTCATACTTGGGGGTGAGTCCGCCGCCTTGCACCACAAAGTCACTGATCACGCGGTGAAATATTGTGTTGTCGTATTCGCCTTTAACGACATGAGTTAAAAAGTTATCGACAGTGATTGGTGCACGAGTTCTATCTAGCTCGACCACTATTTTGCCTAAGCTAGTATCAAATTCGACTCTGGGATACAAGGTATCGGCCTGAATGTCGAGTGCGAGGCTATGATGACTCATAAAGATGAGCAAGAGGGCTGATATCCAACGGAGCATATTGATTTCCTTATAATAAACTGACGCTGTTATTTTTGTAGAAACTGATTAAGCTCAGGATCGTTTAGAATCTCGCCGGTAAGTTGGCCGAGCAATTTGTTCATATCCAGTTCTAAAGTTGCAAAATCGGGCGTTAAAGGACCTTTTAAAGTGCCTTTGGCTTTATAGCGTTTAACCAGCTCTTGGGTGGAGTTTTTGGCTTGAACTGCGATTAACACACTGTGTTTTGCCTCATAGCCAAAGGTCTTTTTAGTGATATCCATTTGCAATTCTTCTAATTGAATTTGCACTGAATTAGTTGCGCTTGGGTCGATTTGGTAGCCCGCTTGAGCAAAACCTGCGCGGAATACTTCATCAAGTAACAGTTTAGGCGGTTCGCTCGGGCCAACTAAACGTGTTTTTGTCCCTTCTTCAATAAAACGAGCAACATAATCGACTGTGCGTGTATCTACCGTTTCAAGAGCGATAGGTACAAGTTGCGCCGTTTGTTGGCTGATATTGGGCACTTGAGGGCTGAAAGCCATATGAGTCGGATTTTGGCTGGCACAGCCCGCGAACAGCAGGGGGAAAGTCAAGGTCAGTAATAGCCGTTTCATGGGATCTCTCGTACAAGTAAAAGTGGCTACAGCATACCAGAAATCACTTTTGATGCCACAGAACACCGTGATTCAGTTGAGGTACAGCTTTTATTGCTAATATCTTGTGCTCATTATTCACATCCGTGTTTTCTGTGCATTCACATCATTTATTCGCATAGTTACAAGGCATGGAAGGCAGGTTAAATATGGAAAAAATATCATTCACTTCGTTATTTGTTGGCCTGATGCTGGCGTCAGGCCTGATGAGCTCCAATGCGCTCGCGGGCGATTCTGCCCATATACTGGGTGGTAGTTTAGGTTACGGTACCCAAGAATTTGAAACTAAGAACGGTAAATATGATGCGGGTGACACCTTAACCAGCGACTTATATTACCGCTATATGCTCAACGAGCATTTTGGGTTTGAGGCGGGTTATTTAGCGGGTTCAGGTGGGGTGGCGAGTGCGCTTGTTAGCGTCATCAGTGAGATAAAAGATTTACGTTACCAAGGTGTTAGAACCGCCGCTTACGGTGAGTATGCTTTGTCTCGTGGTAACAGCCTGTATGCCAAATTAGGCGCTGCTTACACTCAAGTCAGCTATGAGATAGATAAACAAGATATGGACTCGGATGATGTCGGTTTTTATGGCGCTGCAGGCTGGCAATATCGATTTAAGTCAGGATTCGGTTTGAATTTGGAATACCAATATATCCCGATGAAAGAGCTTGAATTACAGGGGATCAACTTTGGTATTAGCTACCGATTCTAATCTTTCCTTATCCAACGATTAAAGCGCCTTTAGGCGCTTTAATCGTTTTACAAAAAAGGAATTTAAAACATTAAACCGAATACTGGCTGGCAACAAAATGACAACATTTTGTCCTTGCACTCTTTTAATGCAATGGGGGACAGGTTAGAGTAAAAATTCGATGTTTAGAATGAGAGAGCATAGATGCTCCCGCGTCCTTTTTGTAAGGCTTATTAGTCATGTTAACGATAGCAACGCAAATCGCCCCAGATAACCTGATCAATCCGAAGGGCTTACCCCATTTCGGTCATTTCGATGGCATAGTCAAAACCTTAGGTTTAGCGGACTTTGCCTATTTCGATACTATGGATAAACCTGCTTCAGCGTGGGCTAAGCATTTCGATTATAAACAATTTCAGTTTGTCTCTTTGGTCACGCCGCGTTATGTCCTAGGCATCGCGCTTGCCGATATTGCCTACGTCGGCAGTGCTTTTTGTTATTTATACGACATAAAAACCAACACACTCACCCAGCTTGATTGGTTAAAACCTTTGAGGTTTGGCTATCAGATGACGCCATCGCCCGCCGAGGGCCGAAGTAGTATTGGCCGTAAAGGGGCGCAGTTAAGCTTTGAGATTGTAGAGGGCGGTTGGCGGTTAGTGATTGATACTAAAAATATTCAAGCCGATGTGACTTTACACTCAGCCCCCTTAAGTTTGCCTATGGCTATGTGTAGTCCTACTGGATACAACGGCTGGACTTACACACAAAAGCATAATGGTTTGACCGTTAAAGGTAGTTTGACTGTGGGTCATGAGCCGCAGCCGCTGAATCAAGCTTTAGCAGGCTATGACTTTTCAGCGGGTTACATGCGCCGTGATACCAGTTGGCGCTGGGCGTCAATTAACGCGCGGATCCATGAGGGCATTATGGGGCTTAATTTAGCGGCGGGTGTCAATGAAACTGGGGCTACTGAAAATGTCTTTTGGATTAATGGTGAGCGTCATTTACTCGGGCCAGTGCAATTTGAGTTTGATCGCCATGCCACGCTCGGCGCCGAGGTTTGGCGAGTCTACAGTCAAAATGGCCAAGTGGATTTGCAGTTTGCGGCGCGCAATTGTCGCAGTGAAAAGCGTAATTTGCTCTTGCTTAAGAGTAATTTCCGCCAATTCATCGGTCATTTCAGTGGCACGATTACCGATAATCAAGGGCATAGTTACCAGTTAAATAATGTTCTGGGACTCGCCGAAGATCACTATGCTCGCTGGTAGCTAACGGCTACTAACGGATCGCAGCTGCCTGCGTTGTGGCGTTGAATGCGGTTTATAGAATGCAGTTAGAGTTTTTATAAAAGTAACAATAAAAATAATCATAAAATAAAAATAGAACAGGATGATCTTATATGGATATCGCCTCGCTGATCCAGCACCCAGAATTGTTACTGCTGGTGCTTGCACCTTTGTTTTTCGTGTGTATTTTGCTGGAATGGTACTTTGGCGATAAAAGACAAAAGCTACCGTTAAGTGCACGTTATCGCGGCCAAGAAGTGCTGTGTAATTTCAGCCTCGCGGCCATGCACCAAGGTGCCGATCTGCTCACTGGTTTGCTGATCGCTAAGCTATATTTGGCGATGTTTGGTTGGAAGTTATTCGATATTGAAATGGGCCCATTGAGCTTTATTGCCTTGATGGTTGCGCAGGACTTTTGTTATTACTGGTTCCACAGGGCGAGCCATAGAGTCCGCTGGATGTGGGCGGCTCACGTGGTGCACCATAGCTCTGAGAATATGAATTTTAGCACTGCGTTTCGTCAGAGTTTAATGTATCCCTTTGCAGGCATGTGGGTATTTTGGTTACCGCTGGTGGTCATAGGTTTCGATCCAAACTGGGTGGTGTTTGTGGTATTACTCAATCTGGGATTGCAATTTTTTGTGCATACCCAAGCGATTAAATCACTCGGACCGCTGGAATGGGTTTTCAACACGCCGTCTCACCACAGGGTGCACCACGGTCGTAATCCCCAATATATAGATAAAAACTATGCTGGCGTGCTGATTATTTGGGACAAGCTGTTTGGTACCTTTGAGCCCGAAGTGGAGACTGTGATTTACGGCATCACTAAGCCAGTGAATAGTTTTAATCCCTTTAAAGTGACTTTTAGTGAATGGCGAGACATGTTTGCAGAGGTCACAGCGACAGGTTTGAGTGTTAAACAACGACTACGTATCTTGTTTGCTCCGCCTTCCAGCAGTTTAAAAAGCGAGGAATAACAATCCACTGCATTTTCCAAGTTAAATAGCGCAAATGGCTAGGGTCTGTTGATCTTTGCTGTACAAATGTTGTTCAGCAATACATCGGCAGCCACATTAACATAAACGCCAGTGACACCATACTGGCGTAATTTCTTGCTAGCTTGTCATATCTTGTTGATATTGCTCGATAGTGCTTAATTCTTCCAAAAGCATTCTCCACTAAATGTCGATACCGATATAAGCACCAATCGACTCTTTCTTGAGGTGTATTCCTATAGCGGCGCCTTGGAATAACAGATTTCCCG